>CANQIK010000012.1 GCA_947624085.1 uncultured Bacilli bacterium | reverse complement strand
TAATACTAATCAAATAAAGCCTATGCTTGAAAATCAAACATAGGCTTTATTTAAAAAATTCTCATGCGTTTATCCTGTAAAGATAATCTTATGTATATTAGGTGCTTTAATTATGATTATTCCTTATTTTTTTCATACCTTTAGTATATATCGTTTTATAGCATTAATAATCGGCATAATAGTACTTATAGTCGGACTTTGTTTAAATGGTTCTAAATTGTTTTTCAAGTTACCTCTTTATCTTATTACATTAATTATTCTTTCTTTAGGACTTGATTATTTAAATTATATTTGCTTTAAATCATCGCCTATTATAGCTTATAAAATAAAATCTTCATCTACTGTAGCAACTTATAATTCTTTATTTTATCGTATTTATGATTGCCAAGGCCAATATCTTTTAGATAATTATGATAAAAATTATGCTTGTTCCGCGGATGACCTTAAAACAATCTCAATTAATGAATTTTTAACGAGCCCTAGTCAGTCATACCATGATTACAAAAATAAATTTGTTAGAATCGAGGGTAAAATTGGGTCTATAATTGGCACTTCATCTTTAACTATTAATCCCTATACCGAAGCCGAAGAGGTAAAAAATGGCTATGTCACATTTGATTTAGAAAAAGCGGTTCAGGTTAATGAATTAGATATCAATCCTGCTCAATATTTTAACTATGATTATGTAGATATTATTGGTAGAGTTGCTAGTTATGATGAAGATAAAGAAACAATCTATCTTGATGATGCCATTGTTGTAGATAATCACATATATGATAATTATGAATTAATAGTTAATAATATTGATACTGATGATGTTATTAAAGCAGGGGATATTTATTACGTAGGTATTTCAAGTATCTTCTATAAATATCGTGAAGATATTTTATATGAACTTGACTATCTTTTAAGTGATAAAAGAGAAAGTATTGATAATTTAATTAAAGATGTTGAAGCTGAAAAAATCAATGATAATGATTTGCTATATAGCCTTAATGATTATCAAATTGTCGTATGTGCGAATAAAAATACTTTAATATTAAATAAACGAATATATAATTATGAAAATATTTGTGATAATCTAGCGAATTAAAAATAATAGTTAGTAAATACTAATAAATATGAAGAAGTTTATTAAAAATAGCTATTTATTTTTAATTCTTTTTATTTTGATTATAGCTAAGAATTATGTTCTTGGTTTTTTTACAAGATTACCAGAGCCGGTTATTAAAGATAGTTATGTTGAAGCTTTAGAAGCAGAAATCGCAAATATTAATTTAATTAAAAATAATAATTATAAAAATAATTTTTATTATGCTAAAGTTTTATATTTAAATCCTTACAAGCCTGGTTATATAAATATTCTTATTGATAGTGAAAATATTAAAACAGGGGATTTAGTTATAAGTGATAGTGCTTTATTAGGGACGATTGCTAACGTTAAAAATAAACAAGCCGAAGTTAAAACCTTATATGCGGAAGATTTTCTTTTACAAGTGAGTATTAATAACTGTTATGGGATTTTAAAAAACGATAAAATTGAAACAATAGATAATTATTGTCCCATTAAAATTGGGGATGAAGTATATTCAGCTCAAAGCTTTTTACAAGATAAAATTTTAGTAGGTACTATTCAAGATATCATTAAAGATAAGAATAAAGTAAGTAATACTTATGTATTAAAACCCCTTAAAAACTTTAGTAATCTAAATTATCTTATTGTAATCGGAGGCTTTTAATGTTTTTCTTTCTTGATTTATTTATCATGCCTTATTTATATCCCTCTTTTTGTTTAAATGCCCTTAATAGTAAAAATATCTATTATGTCTTATTTATCGGGTTATTTTTAGACTTAGTTATTGCTAATTATCTTGGCAAAATAACTTTAATATTTTTAGGCTTATTTCTTATTAATAAAAGATTTAAAAATTATTATTTAAAAAATATTTTTAATTTTATCATCTTTTATATTTTAATATATCCTTTTTCCTTGTTTAAATTTCTTTTAAGTCTTATTTATTATCTTTTATTAATAACTATCCTAAAAAAAGCATAATATTAAATGGTGATAATATGCTTGATAAATATTTAGAAGTAAAAAAAGAAAATAAAGCTCATAAATATATGTCGCGAATTTTAATATGTATTATTATTTTATTAATTAGTTTAATAGGTATTTCAATAAGTGATAAAGTTAAAAATTTTTATCAAGAATATATTTTTAATGATTCTTTTTCTTTTATGAAATTTAAAAATTTCTTTAGTAAGGTAGCAGGTACAGAAGATAGTGAAGAAGAAAATGATGCCACTGCCGTAATGAGTAGTTTTATAGATTATGAACGTAAAGAAAAATTTCTAGATGGCGAAAAATATATCGGGGTGCAAGAAAACTTTATCAATTCTTTAGCAGGAGGTATTGTTACCTTTGTGGGTGATAAAAATGATTATGGCAAAACGGTTATCATTCAAGGTAGTAATGGCTTTGATATTTGGTATTTTCTTTTAAATGATGTTGATGTAAATATCTATGATTATGTTAAAGCTTCCTCTATTATAGGGACTATTAATAAAGAATTTGGTCTTGTTATAACTAAAGATGGTAAATTTTATACGTATGAAGAGTATGTAAATGCACTTAAATAAATATACTTTACTTTTTATTTTAATTTTTTTGTTATGTGGCTTTTTTAAAAATATTTGTATTATTTTATTTATTGTTATTACCCATGAGCTTGCCCATGTTTTTGTGGCTAAAATCCTTGGCTATAAAGTTTTAAGCATTGAAATTTATCCTTTTGGAGGTCTTACGAAACTCGATAAAAAACTTAATGACCATATTATCTATGACCTCTTTATCGCGGGGGCTGGGCTTTTTTTACAGTTTATTTATTTTATTTTAGGCAAAGCCAGTTTGATAACGGATACTTTATTTTTAGAATATAATAAAGCAATTATGCTTTTTAATTTACTACCTATTATCCCTTTAGATGGCTCAAAAATAGTTTTTGAACTAGCTAATTATTTTCTTCCTTATAAAGCAAGTATCTCTTTTTATGTAAGTATATCTTTTATAAGTATAAGTATTTATACTTTAAGTAATTTAAAATATAACTTAAATAATTATTTTTTAATTATGCTCTTTATTTATAAAACTTGGCAAATCTTTAAAGACCGCAGGATTATATATTATAAATTTATATTAGAAAGAAAACTATATAAGTTTAAATATCGCAAGATAAAAAATAAAAATATTCCTATTACTAAATTTCAAAAAGATATTAAATATTATTATTACCGTAATGGGAAAGTAATTGATGAAAAATATATCATATAATTATTAATTATGCATATCCTTTTATAGGAGATGAAAGAAATGAATTGTATTATACCTTTTGAAAAAAGATTAAAATTTGAAGGAAATGTTAAAGAAATTGTATCAATATCCCTTGAGCATGAAATAACACAAAATAGTGATGAAGTACTAGGTAATTTTATCATAAGTGGTACTTATAAAGAACATGAATTAAGTGTTAATACGGAAGACTTTAAATTTGTTGTGCCTTTTGCAGTTGATTTAGAAAAACCTGTCCAAAAAGATACTTTTGAATTTTGGATTGATAACTTTACGTATGATATTAATGATAATGAAATGATTGTTAAAATTGATTATGGGATGACTGCTGAAGAGGTTAAAGAAGAAAAAAATGAAGAGGTAAGAGAAGAACCCACTGATTTAATTGTTACCCCTGAAATAGATGGAGAAGAACATGAGGAACCTTTAAATGAAGAAAGAGAAAGCGTTATAGTAAATGATACGACCGAAATTAAAACTTCAGACGCTATAGCTAATCTTGAAACCGAAGATGATTATATGACTTTTAAAATTCATGTTGTAAAAGAAGAAGAGACTTTAGAAAGTATTTGTCAAAGTAATAATATCATAAAAGATGATTTATTAAAATTAAATGATATTAATGATATAAATATTGGAGATAAATTAATTATTCCATATCATAATGAATAGTTTAGATCAAGTACGGGAAGAATTTAAACCCTATCGGTACACTTTAAAAAACTCCGCTACAATAATTGATAGTTCGCGGGGTAAACTTGTTTTAAAAAAACAAAATAAAGATTTATTTCCTTTGTTTAATTATTTAGAAAACCGGGGCTTTACAGACTATCCGAAAGTAATTCGTAATTTTCAAGACCGGGATTTATTATATGAATATATCGAAGACTATAGTCCTTTTAATGAACAAAAATTACTTGATTTAGAAAGTGTTGTTGCCTCACTTCATAATAAAACTGTCTTTTTTAAAAGTACTAATACCGATAATTATAAAGAAATAAGAGATGTTGTATTAGAAAATATTAACTTCTTAGATTTTAATTATAATATCTTATTTAAAAATGTTATTTATAAGGAATTTATGAATCCCGCGGAATATTTATTTGCTCGAAATTTTATGTATATAAAAGCCTCCATTAATTATTGCCGGGATAACATTCATAAATGGTATGAAATGAGTCAAAATAATACTCATGAAAGAGTAAGTATTGTTCATAATAACTTGAGCTTAGAGCATTTTTTGACAGATACAAATCGTAAAGCATTAATTAGTTGGGATAATTATGTTATTGATACGCCCATATTAGATATAGTCAATCTTTATCATAAAGAGTATTTGCATTATGATTTTAGTGAGTTTTTAAAAAAATATCTTCAACATTTTGAATTAAGAGAAAATGAAAAAATATTATTATTTGTCCTTTTGAAAATGCCTTTGCTTTTGCCAAAAACCGATTTTACAGTAAGTGATACGGGTAAAGTTAGAGAAGTATTAGATTATATATTTAAAACTGATGCCTTAATAAGGCCTTACGATTCGCCACAAGAATAAAAGTAATAATAAAAATTCCAGTAAAAGAATAAAAATATTAAATCTAAATGGTAAAATTAAGGTAATTAATAATTGATAAAAAATTAAGAGACTTAAGATGATTATAATAAAGGCGGATAGGCCATTATGCTTATTGTACATACAAATCACCTAGTATAATATATACAAAAAATTGTTAAAGTGTTATAATTTTTACTAGGGTAGATATATGATCAATAAAAAGGGATTTATATTTATGGAGACTATTTTAACAATTGTAGTTTTAACAACTACACTTGTTCTTTTGTATGGATCTTATTCCCAAACTTTAACAAACGAAAAAAAGAAATTATACTATGATGATATTTCCTATATTTATAAAACTTTAGCTATTAGAGATGTTTTTGATAAGAGTGTTAATAATAATAAATTTAATACAGCGGTAGATAATGCTAGTAGGAATTATTATTTTTATATGTTTGGGTCCCAAAGTGATATTTTTGATAATAATTCGTTAATGCAAACTGCTAGAGATTTATATCATTATGAAGTTTTAATTTACGTGCCGTTTGCAAATATTACTACTTTAAAAAATTGTATTAATACGGGAAGTAGTACAACAGATACTAAGTGTCGTAATTCACTTGAACATCTTAGTGATTTTGCCGATTCTTCCTTTAATGATTATTTTAAAACGATTAATGTTAATAAAAATAAAGTAGATTCTGATAAAATTAAAGGTATTTTAATTTCTTTGATTTATGAAACGAAAAATGGTAATGAAAAAATTGGTCAAGGTGGTTATGAAACGTGTTTAAGACAAAAAATATATCAGTATTTTGGCGTTACAAATAGTACTGATACAGCTAAGAAAAATGCCGTTAATAATTACTATAAGCAAGGTTTAAGTTTTGATATGTATTGTGAAAATGCATATTATTATTCGTGGGTGTACTTATGATGCGTGATAATCGGGGCTTTATAGCTATTTCAGTAATTTATTCCTTTTTACTTGTGTTCTTATTATTAATGGTAGTTGTTTTAAATAGCTATTTTAATAATAAGACATCTTTTGACATGTATAAAGAAAATATCAAAGAAACCGCCGCGACAAAGTATGATGATAATACTTTGGTAAACATTATTAAAAAAGCAGAATCTTTAACTAACAAAAATCCTTCTGGAGTAAGAAATGAAGATGGTGTATATCGCTATTTTGGCAAAACCCCTGATAATTATGTATGTTTTGGAACCTATGATAAAAACACCTGCTTAGACGAAAAAATTTCATATTTGTTTCGAATTGTAGGAGCCTTTAAAGAATCAATTGTTTCTGAAAATGGCGGAAATGGTTATGTTGCAAAAATTGTTAGTGCATATTTTTGGGCGCCGAGGCAATATGCTAGTGATCGTAATATCTGGGCAAACTCTGAATTGAAAGATAGTTTAAATGAGGAGTATTTAGACGAGCTTTTTAAGAATAGTGATTTTAATCAAAAGATGATAATTGATGCTAAATGGTATGTAGCCAAGCAACCTGAATTATCTTTGACTGCTAAAGAAGCATACCAAAAAGAGATGGCTAGTGAAGATATTGTAATAGCTAAAGTCGGGATGTTATCTGCTAGTGATTGGGGCTTTGCATCTTATTTTAGTGACTCTGGTTGCCCTGGAAATTCCAAAATGGATGACTATCGTGAAAATGATTGCTATGTTTATAATTGGATTGCTAAAGATGATATGGACAAAACGGCATTTAAAACTAACGAAGGATTTTGGTTTTTAGATAATTATTCTGATGGCGATGTTCTTCATGCATGGGCATTCAAAGGAGGCTACAAAGGCAACCGTCCTTTAAAGAGTTATATTGTAACAACATATAGATATGTTTATCCTACTATGTATATAGATAATGAAGTTAGAGTAATAAGTGGCACTGGTTCAAGAATTGATCCATATATAATTGACATCCCAGATTAGTATGATAATTTTAAAATAACATGAAAGGATTGTGCGATAAAATGAAAAAGTTAAATAATAAAGGCTTAACATTAATCGAATTAATAGTTAGTATTTCCCTTATCTCGGTAGTTATGCTATTTCTTTATGCACTCCTTGGTAATGTAACATATGAAAGTGATGAGGAATTTTTTGCTTCTAAAAATCAAGAACAGCGAATTGAAATCGTGAATTACATTGAAAATTTAATGAAAAATGCTGAGGTATCTGATGTAACCATTGCTAAAATATCAGGCCAAACTACTATACAATTTAAACAAAAAAGTCTAAGCAAAACTTATACTATTATTATAACTAGTAACAATATTAAAATTAAAGATGCAACAAAAACTTTAAGACAATGGGATATTGCCCAGGGTTCTTTTTCATTTAGTGATACAGCATGTAAATCCCTTGATACATCTTCTTCATCTTACGTTTTATGGTCATGTACAATTCCCGTTTATACATTAAGTAATAACAATAGTGCTGCTAACAATAATACTATTGATGATATTATAGTATCATTTTTAACCCACAGCTAAGTAGTATTAAAGCTATTCTGGAAATATAAAAATATTTATAATTGATATTATATCTATTTAATATAGAGGCTATTTGGATATGAATAGATAATCCCTGAAATTGAAGAATTATTAAAGTTAATAATTCTTTTATTTTAAGAGAAACATTTAAATTAACAAGACCATTTAACCCCTGGGTTATTTCCAGTAAACCTTTAGTTAAAACACCGATTAGATTATTATTTTTAACTATTATATTCGTAATTAAGTAAAAGAAGAAAATAGTGCCAAAAATATTTAGCATATTAAGTGAAGCTTTCTTAAGACTAGAGGTAATACTTTGTGTAAATGACGGCTCAACATAGGCTATTTTATAAGTTTTAATATCTAGCTTTTTCCTTAATACTAAATAAATGATAATATTAGTAAGATAAATGATAATAAATAATGGCCATATCAAAGAAGATTTATGAAAAATTAAATTAAAGTAATTAAATAAAAATAGGGGATTATTAAAAGAAGTAAATGCTAAAATAAGACTAGCATCTTTTTCACTAAGGGTTTTATTTTGTAAAAATTCAGCAATAATAATAGCATTTAAAGGACTTCCCGATATCATACTCATAATCATTATATATAAAGCTGGACTTTTAACTAGCCGATTTAAGTAATATGGGAAATTTAAATTAATAAGTAAGTTATTAATGACCATCATAATAAAAAGAAAGGGAAATACTTTAGTAAGATAGATTAAACTTATATCAAGAGTAAGATTAGCAAAATGCGAATAATTGTAAAAAATAATGGTAATAAGAATTACTAATAAACATAATATTAAAAAATTGCTTATTTTTTTATTCATAAATATCTTCCTTTAGTGTTATAATTTAAAGAGGTGGTAATATGCAAGATTCTTCTACAAAAGAATATGATAATAAAGTAAATAAAAGAAGTGCTATTTTAAAGACCATTAGAACGATTTTTTTAGATGTTATCTTTTTAGCTTTTTGTGTCTTTTGTGCTTTTTATGAATTTCCTTATTATATATATACAACCGGTGGATCTGTTAATTTAAAAGATCGGATATCTGCCCCTCAAGGATATGATTATGCGGGAAGTTATTCCATGAATTATGTTACAGTTGTCCGCGGAAAACTCCCTATGTTATTAGTAGCCTTAATTCGAAGTGATTGGGATATTGTTAAAGAAGAAAATATTGTTATACCAAATACTTCATATGAAGATACCTTAACATTAGAAAGAATTGAATTGCAAAATTCTTTAAATCAAGCTAAAGTAATTGCTTTTAATAAAGCTAATATTCCATATGAAATAACTAATAAAAAATGCCGTGTTTATTATGTAAATGAACAAGCTAAGACTGATATCGAAGTTTTAGATGAACTTATATCTTATGATGGTATTGCCTTTACCGAGCTTTCAGCTTTACAAACTTATGTTAATTCTTTCGAAGTTGGTCATAAGTTTACTTTTGAAGTTAAAGATAAAGAAGGTAAATTAAAAACCCGAACAGGCACAAGTATTAAAATTGATGATAAAAAAGTTATTGGTGTTAGTCTTTTAAATAGTTTTGATATATCATCTGAAATGGACATTGATATTACAACTAAAGAATCAGAAGCTGGCTCAAGTGGGGGATTAATGTTAACCTTAGCAATATATGATGCTATTACTAAAGATGATTTAACTAAGGGCCGAACAATTATGGGTACTGGTACTATTGAAAGTGATGGTAGTGTTGGTGAAATAGGAGGAGTTAAGTACAAAATGCTTGGCGCTGAAAAAGACGGTGCCGATGTTTTCTTTATCCCTCCGGCTAATTATGAAGAAGCTAAGAAAGTTTATAAAGAACATGAATTATCATTTGATTTAGTCATGGTTAATAATTTTGATGAAGCAATTGCTTATTTAACTAGTTAATATTAAATATAATGCAGGGGGATAGTAGTATGGAAAAAGTAGAATTTATCGATGCCTATATAGAAAGATTGTTAATATTTATTTATGATAAACTAACACTTACAGAGTATGAAGATGTAGCTATTTACTATATTTCTTTAGCTTTATCTAATATTTTGCCTTTACAAGATGAAAAAGCGCAAGCAAAAATTGAATTTTTAAGAGGCTATTTTCCTTTTTTAATTCGTTATTTGCACGCCAAAGTTTATGCCTCTCTTTTTGCAGGTGATATCTTTGTAGATAGTAATTTTGGTACGCTTTTTGATAAACGTGTCAATAATGGTGATTTTCGTAATATATCACTATATTATCTCTATATGTTATTAAGCTCTTATTTTGAAGCTAAAAAGTTAGATGAACCACGAGAGATATCTAGGGATTATTTACCTTTGATAAGAAAGATATATCCTTTATATGAAGTTATATCTTTATAAATAAAATAAATCTTTAAAAAATAAAAAATTAATGTTAAAATAGAACCTGATGATGAAAAAAATCAGGTGGTTAGTATGAAAAGAAGCGAAGTTGATAAAAATAAATTAAGCCCAATGATGGTACAATACATGGATATAAAAGATCAGTATCAAGAAGAGCTTCTTTTTTATCGTATTGGCGATTTTTATGAATTATTTTTTGAAGATGCCATGATTGCTACGAAAGAACTAGAATTAACTCTCACAGGTAAAGTAGCTGGTCTTGATGAAAGAGTACCAATGTGTGGAGTGCCTTTTCACTCTGTAAAACCATATATTGAAAAATTAGTGAGCAAAGGTTATAAAGTAGCTATTTGTGAGCAATTAGAGGATCCGCGTAATACGAAAGGAATGGTTAAAAGAGGCGTTATAGATGTTATTAGTAAAGGTACTATTGCTGATTTAGAGCTTCTTGATAAATATAGTGCTTCTTATATTGCTAGTCTTTTAATATATCCTGATGTATATGTTTTAACTTTATTAGATATTTCTACGGGTAAGCTTTTAAGTATCTTTTTAGATAAAGATGATCGAAAACTTATTGATGAATTATTACATTATCAAGTTAAAGAAGTTGTTTTTAAAGATAATTTAGAATTTGAATTAATTGCTAAATTACGTAATCAATGTAATATTCAAGTTGATATTGTTGATGGTAGTAAAGAAGATATCAATAAAAATCTTTTTGTAGCTACTACTGATGTAAGAGCCAAGATTGGGGCTAAACATTTATTTTATTTCTTAGAAATGAAAGAGTTTAAAGATTTAACCGGTATTATGCCAATGGAAATCATCAATAAGCAAGATTATTTACAAATGGATATTCACACTATTCGTAATCTTGAACTTACCGAAACTATTCGTAATAAAGAAAGAGAATATTCTTTAATATGGCTGATTGATAAATGTAAAACGGCGATGGGCTCAAGACTCCTTAAAAGATGGATTACTAGTCCAATTAAAGATGCCGATAAACTTAATAAAAGATATGACATGATTGAAAAACTTAATGAAGAGTTTATTTTAAAAGATGAATTACGTAATCTTTTAGATGAAGTTTATGATATTGAAAGATTAATGGGTAAACTTACTAATGGTTCTTTTAATGCGCGTGATATGCTTCAATTAAAACGTAGTTTAAAAGCCTTGCCTGATATAAAAGAAATTATTCATAAACTAGGATTTAATTATGAAATAGCGACCTTTAGTGATGTCGTAACTCTTTTAGAGAAAGCTATTAATGAAGACCCTCCTATCGGGCTTAAAGAAGGGGGCCTTATAAAGGCTGGTTATAACGCTGAACTTGATGAACTTAAATCAGTTCGTAAAGGTGGTAAAGAATTTATTGCGTCTTTTGAAACGGAAGTTAAAAATCAAACAGGTATTAAAAATCTTCATATTGGTTTTAATAAAGTTTTTGGTTATTTTATTGAAATATCCAAAAGTCAAATTAGTGAAGTTAAAGAAGAATTTGGTTGGGAAAGAAGACAAACTTTAGCTAATTGTGAAAGATTTATTTCGCCTGAACTTAAGGAAAAAGAAGCTTTAATTCTCAATGCTGAAGAAAGAATTATTGATCTTGAATACGAGTTATTTAATAAAGTTAAAGAGACGGTTAAAAAGGAAATTATTAAAATTAGAAATGTGGCTAATGTTATAAGTGAAATTGATATAATGACCGCTTTTTCAATTATTACCGATGAATATAATTTAATAAGACCAAAACTTAATACTAACCATGAAATTAAAATTATCGGTGGCAGACATCCGATTGTGCAAAAAGTAACAAATGATAAATATGTCGAAAATGATTGTCTTATGGATAATGCTACTTCAACCTTATTAATAACCGGACCTAATATGAGTGGTAAATCAACTTATATGAGGCAAATTGCTATTACCATAATTATGGCTCAAATTGGTTGCTTTGTACCTTGTGAAGAAGCTGATTTACCTATTATAGATAAAATCTTTACGCGAATAGGCGCCAGTGATGATTTAGTCGGTGGCCAAAGTACCTTTATGGTTGAAATGATGGAAGCCAATAATGCGATTATGAATGCTACCAAAGACAGTTTAGTTCTTTTTGATGAATTAGGAAGAGGAACTGCTACCTATGATGGCATTAGTATTGCCCAAGCTATTTTAGAGTATGTTAATACTAATATTAAATGTAAGACTTTATTTTCTACCCATTATCATGAATTAACTAGTTTAGAGCAAAAGTTTCCGTCAATTAAAAATGTTCATGTTTCTGCTTCTTTAGATAATGGCAAACTTATCTTCCAACATAAGGTAAAAAAGGGTTCTATTGACCGAAGCTATGGTATTCATGTAGCGGCACTTGCTAATTTGCCCGAAAGTCTTATTAATAGAGCGGAAGAAATTTTAAAGGGATACGAAAATAAACAAAATAAAAATAAGGTAGCTAGTGTTCAACTTACAATGAGTTTTGATGAAGATGTTCAAAAAGAAGATGAAGATATCTTTAAAGATATTGATCCTAATAACATGACACCAATTGAGGCTTTAAATAAACTTTATGAATTAAAAATGGCATATCAAAAGAAAAATAAAGGAAATTAACTATTTATCTGTAATATATATAAGTAGAAAAGATAAATTGCTAGGAAAGGAAAATAAATGATTTCTTGTCGAAATTTATCTTTTTACTATGGTAAAAATTGTGTTTTAGAAGATGTAAATATTAAACTGCCTAAAGAGGGAGTTTATGCTTTAGTAGGTGAAAATGGGGCTGGTAAAACAACTTTCCTAAAGCTTTTATTAGCTATATTAAAAGCGGATGGAATAACTAATGATTATTTAGAAAATTGTAGCTTTTCGATAACAGAAAAAGCCTTATATGATAATCTAACTGTCTATGAAAACTTATATTATTTGGCACTTTTAAAGAAAATATCTTTTAAGAAAATAGATGATGTTATAAATAAATGTCACTTAGAATCTTATAAAAATAAAAGAGTAAAAAAATTATCCAAGGGAATGAAACAAAAAACTTTAATTGCCAAGTGTTTACTTTTAGATAGTTATTTATATATTTTTGATGAGCCTTATAATGGTTTAGATCCTAAAGAAAGTGCTAATTTTAATGAATTAATTAAAGACTTAAAAGTTAAAGGGAAGCTTGTTATTATCTCTAGTCATATTCTCGATGATTTAAGTAATATTTGTGATTATGTCATTTTAGTAAAAGAGCATAATATTCATTTATTTGATAAAAATAATATTTCTTCATTATCTTCTTTATTTAGGGAGGATATATGAGCTATTTAAAAGCAGAGTTATATCGGTTAAGACATTCTAAATTAATTATTACTTCCTTAATTGCTATTATTCTTTATACACTTTTTGGTAATTATGTATACGCAGTAAATGCCTATCCTATAAATGAATTATATAACCATTTTGGCGAAGAATACTTATTAATATTTTTTATATTAAGTTTGGCATTTACAATATTTTTATATAATGAAGATATTAATCATAAATTATTCTATGAATATAAAAGAACCTATATGTTTGTAATTCGCTTTATACTTTGGCTGATATTTATAATTTTTTTGTTTATTATTACTTTTATAAGTTCATATATAATATCTCTTTTAGGTAATATGAAAGTAGTTTTATCATTTAAAATTCTCGTTAACTTAATTAAAATAGTGCCTCTTTTACTTGTTTATAATCTAGTTATGTTACTTGGCCTTTTTACAATCAAAAAAGCTAGCTACTCACTTATGCTAGCCTTTGGCTTTTATACATTTATAAGTTATATTGAAAGTGTTTTAAATATTAAAACAAGTTTTTTAAAATACTTAGTTATCTTTAATTTAAATTTTAATAATTTATATCTTAAATGGTACTTGGCTTTAATAATCTTTCTTATAACTTTTATAGGTCTATATATACTTTTAAACTATCTATATAAAAAGATGAACTAACTTACTTTAATTTCAATTTATTATTAAGTAAATAATTATTAAGTCTTTTAAGCCGTAATTTATGAGAAACAATGAAAAAAGCGACAGCTACGCATCCTAGACATCCTCCATAAATATAATTCCAAGCATTACTTTTTTTAACAATGGCTTCAACAATTATTGCAACTGCGCATAATAGCAAACCAAAGGCACAGACATTTACCATAGTTAGTTTACTTTTTAAAGCGCGACCTTTAGGTGACTCATAATATAATTCTTTTACTTTTTGTCTTTCTTCTTTTGTAAGTCTTAAATACTTTATTTTCATCACTAAACCTCATAAATATTTTATCATATTATGTTTTTATTTAATAGTTAATTATTTACATTAAGCTCATTATTTGTCCAACGATTTCGCATATATATTGACATCAAGTCATCTCTAAAATATAATGAAGATAATAATAGGAGGAAGAATGAAAAAAACAATTGCGTTAGTGGTAGGAGTTTGTGTAGCCATAGGACTTGTTATTTGCATAGCGTTCAAAATAAAAAACAGTACAGGAAGTAATAACAATATCCAAAATGATTTGCAAAATAATGTCCAAAATAATGTTCAAAATATTCAAGATTCTTCAAATTCTAATGTAAATACCGATTCAACATCTGTATTTACAATCGATAAATTAAATACGAACTTATTTCATTTAGATGATTTGTCAGGTCTTGATGTTCAAACTATTAATATTAACCAAACGTTTAAATTGGATAATGTAGATATTAGTTTTAAGGTTGAAAAGATTGAAACAAATGGGGCAGCAGCAAATATTTATGTGTTGCTTACCAATAATACTGACAAATATCTACAATTTATATTTGATTCAGACTGGATAATAAATGGAAATAGATGTTATTCTGAGTTGACAGAAGTAAGCAATTCAGAAAATGTTTACAGTCTTGATTTTGGATATAAACCAAAAATTAGCACTGAGCTTGTATATACAATACCTCAAGAATATTTTAGAAGTTATCAAATGAGCAATATAGTAAGCTTGTTTGCAAGACTTCAAGTGTATAGTTACTCTTTTGAAGATAGATATAAATGGCTTGCTGATAGCAATAAAGTAGGAGAAATTGAAATTAATGCAAAGCTTGATGGAAACAATACTATTAAACATTACTGGGATGGCAAAGGACAACTTGTTTATAAAATTGATGATTTTGAGCTTTATGTTTTAGGATGGACTGAAGCTTTCGAAGGATATAATACGGGGATTTTAAATTTTTTGCCATACATTTGGTTTTATGCCATAAATACTGGCGAACACGGTATTAATTTAGTGTCTTCAGGTGTTAAGTATAATGGATATAAGTCTACATCATTTTCTGATTTCGAAGGAAGATTCATGCATATTGGTTCATCAGAAAAAAGTCGAGATATAGGCTATTTTACTGGGTATTTATCAGACTTGCATAGTATTGAAGACGACAATAATAATGATGAGCTTAAACAGGTTGAATTTCTATTGAAATTAAACTCAACAGCAAAAGGAATTAATTATGAGTCTAAACAAGTTAAATTTATACTTAATAAGTAGTTTATGTTTGTTTATCTACCATTATAAAAAGTGCTATTCGAAATTGGATAGCAATTTTTATTAAAACGAGACTTTCTTAATATGTTTCACATTTATTTGAAAAATTAAGCCAGATATATTTTATTATTTATAATATCCTTTATACTCAACATTTTTTAAAAAACGCCTTAAAAAATGTATAAATTGTTATTATGGGCTTGCTATAGACTAGATTTGGTTAGCTTTTATTTTTTATTTATTCTAATTAACTAAAGGTACTATCATTACCATTTTCAAATGGTATTCTAGAGCGTTGTGAAAGTAAAGTTAATACATTGCTAATGCGATAATTTATATCACAATATTATTTACATTAAGCTCATTTTTTGATACTATTAATTATGATAGGGAGTGTCTAGTATGACAGCGATTATTATTGTTGTAGGCCTTATTTTTATAGCTATCATTTATTGCTTTTGGACCTATAGAAAACTAGCCTTAAACAAAAGAAAAATTAAAAAAGCATGGCAAGCATTAGACACTAGCCTAAGAGAAAGGTTTAATATTTTAGTTAAGTATATTGCTCTTATGCAAAAATTTGCCCCTTTACAAAAAGATGTTTGGCAAAAAAGCGTTGACGCTATAACATATGCCAATAATGCTAAGAATAAGATCGACTTAATATATGCTGATATGATAGTTAATAACACTATTGATGACTTATTTGCTATTTATGATGAGGCAAATGTTAAAGAATATGATGATGATCATGTATATGGTAATCTTTATGCTGTAACCGAGAAAATTTCATCTTTAAGGCAAACATATAATATAGCTGTTAAAAACTATAATGACTTAGTGTTAAATGGGCCATCTAAAATCATTGCTTTATTAGGGCGTTTTAAACCTGAAACTTATTATGAGGGAAATATATCAAATAAAGATAAGGAGATTGATACGTTATGATTAAAAAGGGATTATTTATATTATTTATGGCTTTATTTCCTACCATTGTTTATGCTGATTCTTATTATGCTGATGTTTATATGCGCAATAATGGGGATGTTGAAGTCCATGAAGCAACTGTAAAAGATGGTTCTTATGAATATTTACAAAGAGTTCTTCTTTATGGCTATGATGGTGAAAATAGTCTTTATAGTTCTTCAAATGTGGTACTAACCAAAATATGTGAGGCAGATAAGGATAATCCTTTAACTAATATAGGTTCATGTTTTACTAAGGTAGCTAATGCTAAAGAGGGTAGTAGTCTTGTTTATACCGAAAATAAAGATACATCTAAAGTGAAATATACTCTTTATAATACAAATGAAAGTAAATCAGCGTTTTATATGGAATATACCTTTAAAAATGCTTTTGTAGGTTTTAATGATGTAAATGAAGCCTTAATAACTTTATTCACGGCAGATAATGAGGAAAAATTTAAGAATATGGCAATTAAAATTCATTATCCTGATGCCTTTGATGGTTATGAGTCATGGCTTCATGGACCTTTGAAGTTTCAAGAAGATAAAGAAGCTGATTATATTTCTTATGAAGCAAGTGATTTGGCAATTAATAAAGCTTTAGACATAAGAATTGTTGCTCCTAAAGATAGTATTTTAACCTCTAAAGAAGAAAATGCTAAACGGTTAAATGCTATTTATGATTTAGAAAAAACATTAGATAATAAATTGATGAATGAAAGAAAATTAGCTCAAAGAAAATTAATCATAAAAATTGCTATTGTAGCCGTTATCGTTCTTTTTGCTTGTTTATATACCATAGGTCTTGGTGTTTTAATAATTAAGCATTATTTTGCTAATGATAAAGAAGTTAAAGCTGACTTTGATAAAGAATATTTTACTGAATTTCCATCTAATGATCCTCCTAGTGCCGTAGAGTTTTTATTTAATCATCAAGTTTCTTTTAATTCCTTTAAGGCAACTATCCTATATATTATTTATAAAAAAGGCTTACTAGTTAATATGCTAGAAGATGATTTTGAATTAACGGCAAATGATGTAGATTTAATTGAACCATTAACCGCTAATGAAATGGATTTACGTGATTTTTTAGTTAATAATTATGGCGATGGTAGAAAATTTAAATTCTATGATATAGATAAAGCTTTAAAAAATGAAAATTCTATTAAAGTTTTACTCAATTACTTCAATAATTGGCGTTATAACGAAATTGATTCTAAAACAAAGAGAAGATTCTTTGAAAGAGGTATCAACTCAACACTTACAGTTCTATACTGCATTGCCCCTTTATTCATGGGCCTTTTAGGAGTATTCTGTAAACCTCTTTATTCAATACTAATTCTTTGTGTTTTATCTTTCCCTGTACTTATTTATCTTGCTTTTTCTATTCGAAGAACTAAAGAGGGCAATGAACTATATTATCGGTGGCGAGCTTTAAGACTCTTCATGGAAGATATTGTTACATATCAAGAAAATTTGCCTGATAAAAAAACATGGGGTAAGTATCTAGCTTATGCTGAGATCTTTGGCCAAAGTAAAATGATAGCAAGTAATATTATTGAAAGAATGGATGATACATATGTTAGAGTTTATAATTTAGATGCAAATGATTATCTTCTTTTAGTAGATATGCTACATAATGTGCTAGAAATAAAATAGAAAAATTAAGATAGGCTAATTGCATTATAACAAAATATATGTTACAATGTTAATTGTCTTGGGCTGTTAGCTCAGCTGGTAGAGCAACTGACTCTTAATCAGTGGGTCTAGGGTTCGATTCCCTAACAGCCCACCAAGTAGATAGCAAAACTCGGACTTTAATAGTTCGAGTTTTAAAATATTTACTTTTATGCTAAAATTTCATAAATTGAATTATTATTTGTCTATTTAGAAAATACATATGCAAATCGCTAACACCAGTAAGGGCATACTTGATAAAAGTGCGTTTTTATGTTATGATGTATTTGTCAAGAGAAATTGCATAAAATAAAAAGAGGAACATTTGAGTCGCAAGTGAATGTCGCCCCTAAGAATTTAGATTTGACACTCTATCAATGCTGATTGAGTGTCATATTTTTATTGCTATTACCAATAAGGTAAGGGTTAATAAAATGATAGCAATATGCTGAAGGACTTTTACAATAAAAGTTCTTTTTTTCATTGTATTCCTCCTTTCTTTCTCAAGATTGGAGGCAGACACTCACATCAAATGTTCCTATAAATACTATACTATAATTGATATTATTAAACAATCGAACATGGATTAATTTAATTATTTTTCAGTAAGATATTTTGATACACTTGAAAAAATGCCTATCTATGTTCGGGTTTTAAAATACTTTAATTTAAGATATGATCGATAAATTTATTAATTGGGTAAGTTCTATTAATTTAGAAGAATATATTAAAAAAATAAACGAAATCAATGTAATGTTAAGCCCTAAAAGAAAGCTTTTATTACTTGACAATGTTTTATATCTTTTATACTATAACATTGTTGATTTATTTATACAATTAATAAAATAACAGGAGAAAGAGTTTTATGGTAATTTTAGGAGATTTTAGTAAGAAAAGAGAAGAAAATTTAATTGAATTTATAGACACAATAAAAGATGTGATTTCCAAAGACGATGGAACTCTTAAAATAATTGTAAGTTCTTTAAGCAAAAGATTATTTCTAAAAATGTGTGAAGATGGATTTTTAGAAAAAAATACTGCTTTGACGGATTTAGAAGACGCCAAAAAAGTTTATTTAGAAAAAAGAAAAGAAGAAGAAAATCCTCGAGTTTTATTTATTTTTTCTCCCTTAATTCATGAGTGCTTTGGCGATGAAGAATTATATAATATGACTCAATTTTATGAAATGATTGGTGAAGATCCTAAAAAAGTATTAGGATTTGCTCCTGAAGATAAAAACGTTCCTGGATCTAGGCTAAATAAGATATCAGCTTCTTGTTCCTTTTTGGTTCCTAAATTGTTTGGAAATGGTTCGACACTTTTAAGCGATAATATTGAAGTTAGAACTAGAGTATTCAAGAAGGCGGGATTTAAATTGATTGATATAATAAGATATATTTTAGGCATATATGAAATAAAAGATAATGAAGTAATTATTACCACCCCCGAAATATATCCTAAAATTAATAATCGCGAATTAGCACTTTCTATTTTGGAACAACATTATCAAATAATGTTAAAAGAAGATAGATTTATTAATCCATATGAACCCTTTAGTGGTATTAGAACGCACCGTGCGTATATTGATTATTTAACAAGTTCATTTACTAGAACGACACTCGATATTGATAAATTAGTAAATTTTGCCAAAGATGATTTAGATACTTTAGTAAAATGGGGAATGCTTACTTTAGATAATCAAGGATTATATCATGTCAATTACGAAACTTATGCAATTTTTCCTTTTACTTTGAATTTTGACGCTAGACTCAAAGATTTATATAAACACATATTTGATATTTTTAGATTTTTTCATTACAATAAGCAGGACGAAAATACTAGTAGAACGAATTTTATTCAACGTATGTATAAAAAATTTGAGGGATTTAATTTAACTTCTGATGATATCGACAATATAACTTTTTTTACTGATAAATTTAACTATATTTTTAGTAATTATTGGGATCCTCTTACTTGGGAGAGCCTTACCGCATTTGATGAATTTTGTGATGAATTAGACTTATTTGGAGGTAAACTAGAAAAAAGCATGAGTCGGGTTAGAGAAAAATAATTTTAAAAGAGATATAATGTTATATATTGGTTACAGTAAAAGTTTTAAAGCAAAAATATATACTAGTTCATATTTTATTACTATCTATTTCCTTTTCACTTAAAAGGTGTTGTGCTTTTTATTTACGGTTCAAAATTAATAAATTCATGATATAATTTTTAATATATAATTATTAATTAAAAGGGAGATCATATGAAAAAGAAAGAATATCGAAAAATTCTAAAAGAGGAAAATCATATTACATATCGTAATGCATGGCATTTAGGTTGTGTTACTTGTTACTTTGTTATGATTTTATTAATAACAACATTACTTGTTTTTTTGAATGAACTTCCTGTCAAACCATTTTTATTTATATATTTATTAGCTACGATATTTATTGCCATCCCAACTATTATTATCGATCAACTTAATGATAAGCAAATGCATGATGGTTTATTATATTATGAAAAAAATCATCGAACTCATGAGGGTATAAGTTATGTTAGTTATTTAATTTTACTTGAGTTTATAGCCGTTTCTTTATTAGTTATATCGTTATCAACTATCTATTTTCGCTTTTTAAAAAATGATTATAAAGAAATTCTTTTAGGCGATACAACTACTATTAGAACTAATAAAGTTACTATTAATAAAGCTTTTGATATTTATCTTCCAAAGGGATTTAAACAAGTAGATGAAGAAATTGATTATGAACCCGATAATATAAATTATAGTATTATTTATTCTAATCAAGATGATGTTACAGTGGGTATTTATTTTACTGATTCAGAAATAAAAGAATCGGAAATTTATAATCATGTTAGTTCTCTAGAATATTATTTGAATGAAAATAATAAAAAAGACTTAATAAAGGATTTAAATACCATTAGTTTTACTGATAATGATAGTTATTACTACTTAGCATATTATTCTTATAAAGATAAGCTAGTACAAGTTACTTATAAATGTCCAAAAGATGATATAGTTAAATGGAACCAAGGCTTTGTAACTATTAATGATAATATTAACTTCGTGTAAGTTAATATTTTTTATGGAAAAATTACTAGAAAATATTTTAAAGGTAAGTAATTATTAATTAGCAAAACAAATTATTTTGCATATTATTATTAATAGTAGATATTTTATATATTTACGTAGTGCCACAAGAGGGAATGCTACTAATGTTTTTTACATTTAATATGAAAGGAGATTGGTTCAAAATGAACAAAAAAATTAAAAGATTAAGTATAATTGCCATGGTAATGATAGCTATGATAATCGGTATAAATAATGTTAATGCTCTAAAAGTTGACAATACGGCAATTTCACAAAGTGGAAAATACAGTGCTACTGATGGGGGAGCTCAAGTAAATGTTACCAAAATTAATTCTAAATATACCATTAACTTACTTGATAATTTTAATGGAGATATTATTGCTGAAAATAGTGATAACGTTATTATATACTTAGATGGTCATGATTTATCAGGTAATGTTACAATTAATAGCTCTACTGCTACTTTAACAATTATTGCTGATAATGCTTGTAAAGTAACAGGCGGTTTAAATAATAGTGGTACGCTATATCTTCATGGAGGTAATTACTTAGATATTGCTAGTTTTACACCAGGTAGTGTATTAGTTCAAATTTATGAAGTAGGCACAATTATTCCTAGCAGTATGTATGACTATGTAGATGATACAAAGTTTAAGGCAGTTAAAACAAATGATTATTATGTTTTAGCGGAAGCTGATGCGCATATTCAAGGCTTATTAAATGCTTTAAATGCTACAGGTTCTTATACAGGTTCTTCCGCTTCTGCACTTTTAGCTAAAGAGGGTGATGGCACTTTTACTAATGCTTCATTTGCAAATTGGAAAGTAGCATATTTAGCCGCTCAAGCCATCGTTGATGAATATAATTTAAGTCCTCTTCCTGTATCTGAACAAGACCGCATTGAATCTGCTAAAGAGGCCTACATCAATGCCAAAGCTAGTTTAGAGCTTTTAGCGGATTATACGAATTTAGATGATATGATAACTAAAGCCGAAAAATTAGTTGCTCGTAATGCAAAAGATGGTATTTATTATACTGATGCATCCTTAAAAGTTTTAAATGATGCTATTGCTACAGCTCTTGCTAATCATGATTTATCTGATGAACATCAAGCAGAAGTTGATGCTATGTTTACGGCTGTAAAAAAAGCCAAGAAAAATCTTGTTTTCAAAGCTGATTACTCGCAAATTAATGAACTTGAAGATGTTATAGCTATTTTAAAACCAGAGGATTTTACACCTGATAGCTGGTCAATTGTAACCTTTATTAGAAATTCAATTCAAAGAGACTTAGCTGAGGATTTTCAAGATACGGTCGATAGTTATTATATTCAGTTAAAAACTGCTGTTATTGGTTTAGTTAAACTGCCAAATAGTCAAACAAATACTGGCACTTCAAATCCCTCTGCGCCAAATGATGACCAAAATGAGCCTCCTATAACCGATGAAATAACTGAGCAAAACCCTAATGATAATCCAAATCTAGATTTAAATAGTGATTCATTACCTGATGTTAATGACAAAACAACTGATCTTGTTGATAATGTAAACACAGGTGATAATATTACTATGTATGCGGCCATGAATGTTATTTCTTTACTTGCTATAGCAGGCTGTGGAATTGCTTTAAAAAAACAAAATAAATTAAATAATTAGTTTATAATTTAACTCTACTTTCAGGTAGAGTTTTCTTTAGTTAAATATTGGTTTAGTTATTGACTAACTAAGGATTTTATATTAAAATTAGTATATATTTTCTGTGGGAAAGTGACGACTTCCATTAACACAGAAACGCTATTTAAGCGATAAATAAATGAGACCTAGAAGTAAGGTGGCACCGTGGTGGTTTATCCATCTCCCTTACATATTCTAGGTCTTTTTCTTTATAGGAGGGATAGTATGATTATTAAACCCAAAGGATGTTATGATTTATTAAAAGAAGATGCCAAAATTTATAAGCATATTGAAGATGTTGTCGATGCTTATGCTTATGCGTACAATTATAAGTATATTAGGACCCCACTTTTTGAAAATGCCGAATTATTTAAAAGAGGAGTAGGGGAAAGTTCTGATATTGTCCAAAAAGAAACTTATGACTTTACCGATCGTTCTAAGCGAATACTTACTTTAAGACCGGAGGGAACCGCGGGTGTTGTGCGAAGCTTTATTGAAAATAAGTTATATGCTGATCCAACAGGGATAAATAAATTATATTATATTGGTACTATGTATCGTTATGAAAGACCAGGACTAGGCCGTAACCGAGAATTTACCCAATTTGGTGTTGAAGCTTTAGGTAGTGATGATCCTCTTATCGATGCGGAGGTAATATCTTTTAGTGTTAATGTTTTAAAAGAATTAGGTTTAGATGTTACGGTTCATATTAATAATCTCGGGGGTAAAGAAGATCGCGAAAATTATAAAAACGCTCTAAAAGAATATTTAACGCCTCATATACATGAACTTTGTGAGGACTGTCAAAAAAGAATTGCTATTAACCCTTTACGTATTTTAGATTGTAAGGTAGACTGTGATAGCGATATTCTTAAAAATGCTCCTGATATCTTAAAATATCAATCTTCAGAAAGTGAGCAAAGATTTAAAAAAGTTTTAAATTATTTAGATTATCTTGATATTGATTATGAAATAGATAATACTTTGGTTAGAGGTTTAGACTACTATGATTATATGGTATATGAATTAAAATTAAATGATTCTCTAGCTTTAGGCGGGGGTGGACGCTATAACCACTTAGTAGCTGAACTAGATGGCCCTGATACCCCATGTGTTGGCTTTGCTTGTGGTATTGAAAGAATAATCAATTGTCTTAAAGAAAATACCTTGCCTGAAGATTATGTTGATGTCTATATCTTAGCAGTTAATGAAGAAGAAAAGCTGAAAGCTAATATTTTAATGCAAGATTTAAGATTAAATGGTATTACCTGTGAAACTGATTACTTAAATAAAGGTTTAAAAGCCCAATTTAAAGACGCTGATAGGCATAATGCTAAACAACTTATTATTTTAAATAGTGATATGCTTGCTAAGGGCTTAATTAATGTTAAAGATAATTTAACAAAAGAAGAAACAGCTGTTGCCGAAGATGAAATAATAGATCATATGCTTAGTTTATTATAAAAGGAGATTAAAAATGGATATAATTGATATAAAGAAAAACGCCAAAGAATACCTTGATAAAGAAATAACTCTTGAAGGCTGGATAAGAAATCATCGCCCTCAGAAAGAATTTGGCTTTATTGCTCTTAATGATGGTACTGAACAAAACGGTATTCAAGTTGTATATGATAAAGAAATTAGTAATTTTATACAGATAAGTAAATTTCTTGTTGGCTGTGCCATTGAGGTTCACGGTCATCTTGTTAAATCTCAAGGTAAAGATGATTATGAAATTCAAGCAAATGAAATTGTGCTTTTAGGCGATTGTCCCGAGGATTATCCTATTCAACCGAAAAAACATACCAGAGAATTTTTAAGAGAACAAGGCTATTTAAGAGTTAGAACTAATTTATTTAGAGCAGTGTTTCGTGTAAGAAGTATGGCAGCTTATGCAATTCATAAATATTTCCAAGATCATAATTATGTATATGTGCATACCCCATTAATTACCGCAAATGATGGTGAAGGGGCTGGGCAAATGTTCCAAGTTACAACCTTGGATTTAGACCGTGTTGCTAAAGAAGGCAAAGTTGATTATACCAAAGATTTCTTTGGTAAAAAAGTTGGTCTTGCTGTTACCGGTCAACTTGAAGGGGAAACCTATGCTATGAATTATAAAAAAATCTATACATTTGGGCCGACTTTTAGAGCAGAAAATTCTAATACTAAAACTCATGCTTCTGAATTTTGGATGATTGAACCCGAAATAGCTTTCTGTGATTTAGAGGGCGATATGGATATTATGGAAGAAAGCTTAAAATATGTTGTTAAATATGTACTTGATAATTGCCCTGAAGAAATGAAATTCTTTGATTCATTTGTTGAAAAAGGTTTAATTGCTAAATTAACTAAACTAGTAGATACCCCTTTTAAGCGAATAGATCATGAAGAAGTAATTTCTATTCTCAAAAAAGCGCCTGTTAAATGGGAATTTGCTCCCGAATATGGTCAAGATATCGCCCGGGAACATGAAAAATACATCACTGAATATTTTGACGGCCCAGTGTTTATTAAAAATTGGCCTAAAGATATTAAAGCATTCTATATGAAACAAAATCCTGATGGTAAAACGGTCGCCGCTGTTGATTTAGAGGTCCCTGGAGCAGGAGAGCTTATGGGTGGAAGTCAAAGAGAAGAAGACTATGATAAACTTTTAAATCGTATTAGAGAACTTGGCATGAAAGAAGAAGATTTTGATTGGTATCTAAATTTAAGAAAATATGGTACCTGTGTTCATTCTGGCTTTGGTATGGGCTTTGAAAGATTAATAATATATATTACCGGAGTTGATAATATAAGAGATGTTATCCCATATCCTAGAACTCCTGGTAATTGTGATTTTTAAGGAGATTTTATGAAAAAATATAATAATAATGATTTTCGTATTACTGATGTCGATAAAGAGTTTACTGTTTATGGCTGGGTTAATAAACTACGTAATATGGGAGGCGTAATCTTTGTTGACCTTCGAGATAAAACGGGATTACTTCAAGTAGTATTTAATAAAACTAGTTTGGAAAGCGATTTTGCCGAAGCGGAAAACTTAAAAAATGAATATTGTCTTAAGATTACGGGTACTATTCAAAAAAGAGCCCAAGCAAATCCTAATCTTGCTACTGGTGAAGTTGAAATGCTTGCTAAAAAACTAGAAATTTTATCTCCTTCTGCTGAACTACCATATAATCTTTATGAAGATGGTAAGGCTTTAGAAAATACAACTTTAAAATATCGTTATTTAGAACTTAGAAAAGATAAATATCATCGTATTTTAGAGTCAAGAGCTAAGATAATGAAAGCAACTAGAGCTTATTTAGATGATAATGATTTTACAGAAATTGAGACACCAATTTTATGTAAAAGTACGCCGGAGGGAGCTAGAGACTATATTGTTCCTTCAAGAGTTAATAAAGGCTCTTTCTATGCACTTCCACAAAGTCCTCAGTTATTTAAACAATTATTAATGGTCGCGGGTTTTGAAAGATATTATCAAATTGCTAAATGTTTTAGAGATGAAGACTTAAGAGCTGATAGACAACCAGAGTTTACGCAAATTGACTTGGAAATGAGTTTTGTTAGTGAAGAAGATATTATGACCATGGTTGAGGGTTTAATTAAAAAAATAATGCAAGATGTTAAAGGTATCACTGTTACGGATATTCCGCGAATGAAATATGATGATGCTATGAATTATTATGGCTCTGATAAACCTGATACTCGCTTTGCGATGAAACTTAATGATATCACGGAAATTATGCGAAAAACAGCCATGAATATGTTTAATACGGTTATTGAAAATAATGGCGTAGTAAAGGCTATTGTTGTCAAAAATGGCGCTGATAAATACTCCCGTAAAGATATTGATAATTTAACTGAAACAGCTAAAGTTTTTGGTGCGCATGGCCTTGCTTACTTAAAATATGAAGATAATACTTTTACTGGTTCTATAGCTAAAAATATTGAAGAAGAAAAACTTGCTAAAATAAAAGAAGAACTTGATATTGAAAATAATGATTTAATTTTAATTATTGCTGATAAATTAAAGACTGCCAATGTAGCTTTAGGAGCTTTAAGACTTAATGTTGCTAAGAATTTAAATTTAATTCCCAAGGGCCTATTTAATTTTCTATGGGTTACTGATTTCCCAGCTTTTGAATGGTCTGATACTGAACAAAGATTTATGGCAATGCACCACCCTTTTACAATGCCTAAAGATGAAGATATCGATAAGCTTTTAGAGGATAAAGCTCATGTTTATTCTAAAGCCTATGATATTGTATTAAACGGCTATGAAGTGGGTGGTGGTTCAATTAGAATTCATGATCAAGAAGTTCAAAGAAAGATGTTTGAGGCTCTTGAATTAACCGAAAAGCAAATTAAAGAAAAGTTTGGTTTCTTTGTTGAGGCTTTAAAATATGGTACGCCACCTCATGGCGGTTTGGCTCTAGGCCTTGACCGACTTGTTATGCTTTTAAATGATACAGATAATATTAAAGATGTTATTGCTTTTCCTAAAACGCAAAGTGCTTCATGTTTAATGAGTGAAGCGCCAAGTGAAGTTACGGAAGATCAACTTAAAGATTTAGGAATTAAGGTGGTGGATAATAAATAATGTTTACGCGGGAAATGATGATTGATTATGCTGATAAACTACTTATTGGCTTATCTGATGAAGAAATCGAAATTCTTTTAAGCGAATTTGATGTTATTAAAGAAAATATGGAATTAATTGATAAAATACCTGGTATTGAAAAAGTAGAACCGCAATCTTTTCCTACAGAATATACATTAGCTTCTTTAAGGGAGGATAAAGCTGAAGAATCACTTCCTATTGAGGATATTCTTAAAAATTGTGATGGCCAAATTGATAGAATGGTTGAAGTTCCAAAGGTGGTAGGACAATGAGATATTTAGATAAAGATTTATTAACTATTCATAAAGCACTTTTAAATAATGAAGTTACCTCAAAAGAATTAATTGCCGAAGCTCTTCAGGAAATTGCTAAATATAATGCGGATGTTAATGCCTTTGATTTAATACTTAGTAATGCCCAAGAGCAAAATGTTACTGAAAGTATTTTATCCGGTATTCCTTATGCATTAAAAGATAATTTATCGACTAAAGGTATTAGAACTACAGCTTGCTCTAATACATTAAAAGATTATGTTCCAGTTTATGATGCGACAGCTTATCAAAATCTATGTAAAAAGGGTGCGGTTTTAATAGGTAAAACGGTCATGGATGAACTTGCTATGGGAGGAACGGGAACCACTGGTAATACGGGAGCAACTCATAATCCTTGGGATTTAACAAGGCAAGCAGGTGGTTCATCATCCGGTAGTGCAGCTGCCGTTGCCCTTGGTATTGTGCCTTTTGCGATAGGTTCAGATACCGGCGATTCAATTCGTAAACCGGCAGCTTTTACAGGAACAGTAGGCTTTAAACCATCTTATGGTTTAGTAAGTAGATATGGACTTTTTGCCTTTGCCTCAAGTCTTGATCATATAGGTTGTTTTACGCGAACAGTTAAAGATGCAGCTATCGTTATTGATGCTATGAAAGGTAGCGATAACAAAGATATGACAAATATTAAAGATATGGATGATGTATCTTTATATAAAGGCATTGATGGTAATGTAAAAGGCAAAAAATTATTTTATATTAAAGAAATATGTGATAAGAGTAAATATACTAATCCTAATACAATTAAAGTTTTAGATAACTTTACTGACGTGCTAAATAAATGTAAAAGTTTAGGCATGGAAGTTTATGAAGAAAGTCTTGATATAAACCTACTTAATGCTATAAAACCGATTTATGATTCTATTACTTGTGCTGAAGCTACCTCTAATGATTCTAATTTAACCGGCATTATCTTTGGTAAGCGTGGGGAAGGTAAAGGCGTAATGGATACCATGAAAGACCATCGGACAAAAGGCTTTTCACCACTTATAAAAAGAAGATTTGTTATAGGTTCATTTGTTTTACAAAAAGAAAATCAAGAAAAATATTTCTTAAATGCTAAAAGAGTAAGAAGATTATTATGTGATACCTTTAATGAATTATTTACCAAATATGATGGCTTAATTTTACCATGCTCTGGTGATAAAGCTCCTTTAATTGAAAAAGCTTCAAATATTATTACTAAAGATGAGATGATATTAGAGAATCATTTAGCTATTGGTAATTTTGGTGGCTATCCATCTATCACGATACCTTGTGGTTTTATTGATAATATGCCAATTGGGGTTAATATAACCGGTAAATTTAAAGATGATATTAATGTTTTAAATATGGCTGATAGTTTAGAAAGCACTATGGAATATAAAGGACAAGTAGTAAAGGAGGTAAAATAATGGAATACAAAGTATGCATTGGTCTTGAAATGCACTGTGAACTTAAAAGTAATTCTAAAGTTTTTTCTCCTTCAGCAAATAGCTATAATAAAATAGCTAATAGTAATGTTAAAGAAATTGATATAGGACTTCCGGGTATTCTGCCTAGTGTCAATATGGAATGTTTTCGTAAAGCCTTAATGGCATCTTTAATCCTTAATTGTGAAATACCTAAATATTTAGTTTTTGATCGTAAAAACTATTATTATCCTGATTTACCCAAGGGCTATCAAATTACCCAAAATACTTATCCAATTGGTATTCATGGTAACATTAATATTGATGTAGGCGGAAAAACTATTCCAGTATCAATTCAAGATATCCATTTAGAGGAAGATGCTGCTGCTTTAGACCATTTAAGTACAACTTCTTTAATTGATTATAATCGGGCAGGGGTGCCTCTTTTAGAGTGTGTAACTGATCCTTGTTTACACTCCGCTGATGAAGCGATTGCTTTTATGGAAACAATGTGCCAAATTTATCAATATTGTGATATATCTGATGCTGATACTAGACGAGGCCAAATAAGATGTGATGTCAATGTTAGCTTACAAGATGAACAAGGCAATTTCGTTACGCCTAAAAGTGAGACAAAAAATGTTAACTCTTTAAGTAATGTTCGCGACACTATTATATATGAAGAAAAAAGATTTCGCAAAGCTTTAAAAGAAGGTAAAGCTGATGAACTAATTCAAGAAACGAGAAGATTTGATGAAGCAACTGGTACGACTATTCATATGCGTAGTAAAGTAGATGCCATTGATTATAAGTATTTTGTTGAGCCTAATCTTCCACCATTTAAAATTGAAGATGATTATGTTAAAGAAGTTAGGGCTATGATTCCTATGCTTGCCAATGAAAGAAAACAAGTGTATGTAGATAAGATGAACCTTGACTATCATGATGCTGTTATTTTAGTCCGGGATATTGATACGGCTAATTATTTTGAAAATTGTGTTGCTCTTGGTATCAAGCCTCAGACAGCGTGTAATTGGGTTAATGGGATGATAACTTCATATGTTAATAAAGAGGAAATATCTATCAAAGACTTTTATTTGAAGCCCGAATATTTAAAACAAATTATTGATAAAATGGAAGATAATACTATTTCGATTAAACAAGCTAAAGAAATATTTACTAAAGCTTTAGAAGAAAAAAAGGAACCGAAAAATTTTATTTCCAAAGAAAATACTCAAATAACTGATGAAAAAGCAATTGAAGAAATTGTAGATAAAATTTTAAGTGAAAACGAGCAACAAATTGCTGATTATCATAATGGCCGAACTAATTTATTCGATTATTTTGTCGGTCAAGTTATGAAAGAAACTAAAGGTAAAGCTAGTCCCGTTATTACAAAAGATTTATTACATAAAAAAATTGATTAATATAAAGATTCAAAGTTAATTTACTTTGAATTTTTTGTGATAAAGTGTCATGTTTGTGTAAAGTATATTTTTTAATAATAGTTCTTTATGTTATGACCCGAGTTTGACAGTTTATGAAATAAAAAAAACTTAATTTTTGTTGAAATTAGGCTTTTCTTTTGACTTAATATAT
>CANQIK010000011.1 GCA_947624085.1 uncultured Bacilli bacterium | reverse complement strand
ATTTATATTAAAATTTTCATTTTAATATCTTTTTTGTTTAGTGTGATCATTTTTCCATAAAACTTTTCACACTATCTCACTAAAATTATTTTATCATGAATTGAAGTATATTAAAACTCGAACTTATCAAATAATTTAAAAGTCCGAGTTTGCTATCTTTCTGGTGCCTGTAGTCAGACTCGAACTGACACGATATTGCTACCACTGGATTTTGAGTCCAGCGCGTCTACCAATTCCGCCATACAGGCATAAGCTAATTATATCATGCACTATGGGATTTAAGCAAATTTATTCATGATATTTACTTTTATAAAGATCTACTTCTTCATAATTTTTATCTTCTTCTAATTTAGGTAAGTCAGCAAGTGTAGCTAAGCCAAAATAATCCAAAAATTCGTTAGTAGTTTTGTATAAAGTAGGATGCCCCGGCAAATCGCTTTTCCCACATGGTTTAACTAAATCTTTAGCAACTAACTTTCTAAGCATAAAAGCTGAAGATATACCTCGTATTTCATCAATTTTGACTCTAGTAATCGGCTCATTATAGGCAATGACAGCCAAGGTCTCAAGAGCAGCTTCAGATAACGTATTATTACTTTCACTATTTACAAGTTTCTTATAATATTCATTGTGTTCCTTTTTAGTAGTTAACTTAAAAGTATCGGCCAAAAAGCTAATACGCAGACCCCTATCTTCTTTTTCATACTCTTTTTGAAGTTTATTAAGAAGCTCTTGAGCAGTTTTTTCTGTTACATCCAAAAGATTGGTAATTTCTTTTAAAGAAATACCTTCATCACCTTTAATAAATAGTAATCCCTCTAAAACTGCTTGTTTATTCATTTCTTGCCTCAACAAATATTGTACTAAAATTTTTGCTTTGCGACAAGAAAACTTCGCTTTTTTTGCACATTTCTAAAATAGATAATAAAGTTACAACTAGTTCTTCTTTAGAAGCATTATCAAAAAGTTCAGTAAATTCAACTTTACTTTTTTCTTTTAATATACTTTTTATATAATTAGTCTTATCTTTAATGCTTAATTCTTTGCGAGCTATCTTAGTATTTTTAGGAGTTTTATATTCTAATCTTTCTTGAAGATTACGAAAAGCTTCAAGTAAATCTTCTAAATCAACATTACCACTTATTTTGGCGTTTTCATCATAATATTCTTTTAAGCTTTCGGGAACTTTTGTGTAGTATTCTTGCCGATTTGTTTCTAACAAGCGAAAATCATTGCTTATGTTTTGATATTTAGCAAATTCAATAATTCTATTACGTAAATCTTCTTCAGAATTAATTTCATAAACATCCGCATCATCTTCTTCATCATCAAAACCTAATAACATTTTACTTTTTAAGTGAATGAGTTCTGATGCCATAGTTAAATACTCACTTTTGCTATCTAAATCTTGACGATCAAGTGAGTTTATAAATTCAATATATTCATCAATAATCATTTTAATATCAATTTCATATATATCCATTTGATGTTTTTTGACCATATGTAATAATAAATCTAATGGACCACTGAAATCATTAATGTTTAAATTCATTTTCTCCTCATGAGCAAGTGTATCCCATTGCTTCTGCTTTAAATTTAACAACTCGTGGACTAGTATTTACCCCGAAATAAAATCCTTCATCTAAAACGTTATTTACACTATTATAATCGATAGTGGCATTATAGCTTAATCCTCCTTCATCTAGAGTATCTAAAGATATATTAATTCCTTTTTTATTATTATACTTATCTACTAATGCTTGATAATAATCATATTTTTCATTATAGTCTTCATACTCCGGACTATATGTAACTGTATCATCTATTTGTTTTAATTTCTCATCTATAAATGTATAAGTTAAACTTTGGGAATCTTTTAGACAAGTAAGAACAGCTTGATTAGTATCAGGATCAATGTCTAAATTAAAATAAGTAAAATCTTTCTCATCAATAATAGATAAAGAATAAGCTGTTACTATAGATGAATTTGTTATTTCTTCATTAAATGTTTTAGTTTCATCTTTGGCAATTTTGCCATTTAAATATATAGCTTGGACAACGCTACCTGATTCATCATAGAATTGAAAGAAATAATTCAAATCTGATAAATTAATATCATTATCGGAAGTATTTACTACTTTATAACTAAAAGCACTAGCAAATATTTTAACATCTTTTACAGAGAAATTATCAAAATCAAAAGATTTCTTTTGGTCTAAAGTATATTTTTCTATTGTAGGAGGTTCCGGCTCTTCTGTACCGTTATCAGGGGTAGTATTATTAGTTACTGCTGTAGTATTAGTCTTATTAGCCATATAATTATTGTAAGCATCCATTAATTCAGGCAAATAAAAGATTACAGCGACAAAAAGGATAAATAAAATAATTGTTCCTATCCAGCCATATTTATTTTCCTTAATGGTGCCAATAGTTGTAGATTGTAATGGATTCCATGATATACTAACTTGCTTTTTCTTTTTTCCCATAATCAACACCTGTTATCTTTTTATTCCTCTTTATTATACTATAAAGTTGGCAATAAAAAAAGCACTAATCATATCAAAACCTATTTTAAAAACTCTTGCATAACCCCCGTTTTTTTGGTATTATTGTACTTGTGATGGCGATGTAGCTCAGTTGGCTAGAGCATCCGGTTCATACCCGGCAGGTCGAGAGTTCGAATCTCCCCGTCGCTACCAGGTGATTAGAAACTCAAAGTTTTGAGTTTGATAAAACTAATTCGTGATTGAATTAGTTTTTTTGATTTTAAAGCACTATAAAAAATAGGATTATGTTCTTCAACAAAAAGATACATTAATATTTATAAAACAGTAAATTAAGAATAGAGAATTTCTAATTAATATAGATTTTTTGCTCACTTATTTTTATTTAGAAAAGAATTTAGGGTCCAAGCTTAAAACATAAGGTAAACTTTGATCTTCCTGACGGCTATCAAATACTCGCTTTAATGATTCTTTAACATCAGCTTCCAAGGATATGGCTTCTATATCTTCTTTATATAATTCTTTAGCTCTACTTACTTCGATATCGTTAAAGAACATTATACATGCTCTTAAAACTATTTCCGTAAATAATATGTAAGATTTTCTAAGTTCCGGATCATTTTGCCCTATCACATCATAATAGCTATCAATTTGATTACCAACAATATCAATAATATAATCTAATATTAAACTTTTTACCTCTTTTGAAGATGAAGACTGCGTATTGCCTACTATATATGACATCCAAACTAGAGATTCCCTTACTTTAAAGCCTGATTTTAGAAGTTCATCACTTATTTCAGGATATACAAAAGCAATATATGCTTTCATATTAACAAGCATTCTTTTAATATTTTCATTTTTTTCATTTAAAATATACCTACTTAATAAAGTTAAAACAGTTTGAATTATATCATCCTCAATAGTAATTTCAAGATCACTATCTTCTGCAAATTCTTCTTCAAGATCATCCTCTTCCTGAAGGTCACTATCTTCTTGAAAATCATCATCTTCTTCATGAGTAGAATTTTCATGTTTCTTTTCATATTGATAAAGATCATTTAGACGATCAAACATTTTTTGTAAACTCGAATCATTTTCATTCTCTGCTTCGTAAGACTCATCTTCTTCATCCTCTAAAGAAGCATTTACTATTATATTATTTAGTATAACGCCTATGTGAGCTAAAACTAAGTTATTTTCATCTTGTCTTTTAATAAATTCTAATTCATCAGGCAAGCAAGAAAACCAATGCGGAAATAATGTTTTTGCTATTTCATATGCCTTAGGAATATCATCAGAAATTTCCGAAGCTAAAAGAGCTTCTTGTCTGAAAAGTTCATTAAGATTTTCCAAAATACTTTGATATTCATGACTATCATTTTGACCTAACATTTCAAGTTCTGATAGTCTTTTATACATCTTTAGTAATTTAACTGATATTCTGCAAAATTCTTTTGCTATTTCTATAGCATTCATAGTACTACCGCTTTCTATAAAAATTTATTTTAAACCATAACCGGTAAATATACAATTATTTTTAGCAATATTCCCCAAATAATTAAAAGAAAACTATTGATAAAAATAAAATGTATACCCGAAAAGTCCAGTAGACAAACACTAAATATTGTGCTATAATTCATTTATATTTGAAATCTTTTATGAAAGAAGGAAATTATGAAAAATGATATAGGCGAAACGTCGGTCATCGCCTTGGGTGGCCTTGGCGAAGTAGGAAAAAATATGTATGTTGTCACTCATGGTGATGAAATCATTATTATTGATGCCGGGGTATTATTTCCCGAAGATGATCTTTTAGGTATTGATTATGTTATTCAAGATGTCTCATATCTTAAACATAATGAAGATAAAATTAAAGCTTTAATTATAACCCATGGTCATGAAGACCATATAGGAGGTATTCCCTTTCTACTTCAATCAGTTAATATACCTATTATATATGCGCCAAAGATTGCTGCGGATTTAATTAATAAAAAGCTAGCTGAAAGAAACATTCCTTATGATAAGATAGAGATTATTAATAAAGATTTAGTTATTAACTTTAAACATTTTCAAATCGAATTTGTTAATACGACTCACTCTATACCTGATAGTTTTGCAATTGCCATTCATACTCCAAATGGCATAATCTTTGAAACTGGCGACTTTAAATTTGACTTAACACCTATTGGTCCTATGGCAGATATTCATAAAATGGCAAAGTTAGGTAGTCAGGGTGTTAAATTATTACTAAGCGATTCGACAAATGCTCTATCTGAAGGTTTTTCTAAAAGTGAAAGTTCTGTTGATGGCACTTTAAATGATATTATTTCAAGACATCATGGCAGAGTTATTATAGCAACTTTTGCTTCAAATATCTTTAGAATTAAACACATTGTTGAAACTTGTAAACAATATAATCGTAAAATTGTTGTTTTTGGTAGAAGTATGGAAAATGCCATTGAACTTGCCTTAAATAACAATTTATTAACGGATAAAGACCAATTTATTGATGCTTATCAAGCTAAAAATTTAAAAAGAAATGAAGTTTGTATTTTATGCACCGGCACTCAAGGAGAACCTTTAGCCGCATTATCGCGAATTGCTAATGGCGTGCATAAACAAATATCGCTTTTAAATGATGATTTAGTTATCTTTTCTTCAAGTGCTATACCGGGTAATGCTGATAGTATTAATAAAATAATTAATAAACTTTACCTTAAAGGTGTTCGCGTATTTACTAATGCCGAATTTAGTGATATTCATACATCAGGACATGCTAAAGAAGAAGAGCTTAAATGGATGCTTCGCATTATAAAACCGGAATATTTTATGCCGATGCATGGAGAATATCGGATGCTAAAAAAACATGGTGAAATTGCCATGCGTTGTGGTGTAGATGAAAACAACATTATTATTGCCGAAAATGGCGATGTCATTAAATTAAAAGATGGTAAAGTCTATAAAGATGGCACTGTTCAAGCCGGGGATATTTATGTTGATGGTTCAAGAATTGGTGATGTAGGCTCAGTTGTTATTAAAGATCGAAAATTAATGAGTCACGATGGAATTTTAATTACCATTTTAAATATTAATACTTTAACAAGAAAATTACTTACTAAACCTAATGTAACTGCCCGGGGATTTGTCATGGTCAATGAAAATCAAGAATTAATGAATCGTATTGAAAGTAAAATCACGGGTATTGTAAATGAGTATCTATCTAAGTCAATCTACAGTTACACGGATTTAAAAAATCAAATAATATTTGAATTACTTCCTTATATAAATGACATTACGGGCCGAAGACCAATAATACTTCCTGTCATAATGGAAGTTAATACTCCAAGTTAAGGCTTTAATGCCTTTTTTGTTTGGGCAAGAAAAAAGAAGCAATTATCTTGCCTCTTCTTGAGCTCTTGTTTCTCTAATAACAGTTATTTTAATAGTACCTGGATATTGCATTTCTTTTTCAATGCGTTCTTTCATTTCGCGAGCAATCTTATAACTTTTAGCGTCATCAACCTCTTCAGGTTTAACCATAACTCTAACTTCCCGTCCTGCTTGCATGGCGTATGTTTTTTCAACACCCTCGAAGCTATTACCAATTACTTCAAGTTGTTCAAGACGTTTAATATAATTTTCAAGGGAATCATTACGAGCTCCTGGTCTAGCAGCACTTAAAGTATCAGCAACAGAAACGAGAACGGCTATGATAGATTTAGGTTCTACTGCTCCATGGTGTGATTCAATAGCATCTAGTACAATAGGATTTTCGTGATACTTTTTACAAATATCATAACCAAGTTCAACATGGCTACCCTCTACTTCAAAGTCAATGGCTTTACCTATATCATGTAAAAGCCCTGCTCTTTTAGCTAAAGTAATATTTTCGCCTAATTCAGAAGCCATAAGCCCTGTCAAATTAGCAACTTCAATAGAATGTTGTAAAGCATTTTGACCATAACTAGTTCGATAATTTAATTTTCCAATTAAATTAAGTAATTCCGGATCAACTTTAGTTAGGCCTAAATCTTGAACCGTCTTATTTCCAAGCTCAGTTATCTTATTATTGATATCTTTAAGAGTTTTATCATAAACTTCTTCTATTCGCGCCGGATGAATTCGGCCATCTTTAATCAAAGTTTCAAGCGTTATTTTAGCAACTTCTCTTCTTAAAGGATCAAAAGAAGAAATAACTATTGCTTCCGGAGTATCATCAATAATTAAATCAACTCCTGTAATTGACTCTATAGTTCTAATATTTCGCCCTTCTCTACCAATTAAACGACCTTTCATGTCATCATTTGGCAAATCAATAGTACTGACTGTTTGTAGTCCGACAACTTCATCAGCATATCTTTCCATCGAATTAACAATTAATTGTTTGGCTTTTTCGCCTGCTTCAACTTGAGCTTTAGCCATCTCTTCGCGCATATATTCTGCGATTTCTTTGCTTATGTCACTCTCTACCCGGCTCATAATAAGTTCTTTTGCTTTTTCTTTACTATATCCGGAAATCTTTTCTAATTGCTCCATTTCTTCTTTTAATAGAGCATCCATTTTTTCCTCTTTTTCTTGGATATTTTCTGATTTTGCGATAAGATTTTTCTCTTTTTCATCAAGAGAAGCGTCTCTTTTTTGGAGCATTTCTTCTCTTTTATCAAGATTATTCTCGCGTACTAGTAAGCGGTCTTCACTTTGTTTTAATTCCGCTTTCTTTTCCTTTATTTCGGCATCAGTTTGTTGTTTTAATTTAAAAGATTCTTCTTTCAATTCTAAAAGGGAATCCCTTTTTTGTTTGTCTGCTTCTTTTTTAGCGTCTTCAATTAGTTTATTTACGTCATTAACACGTTTTTTATTTATAATCAAATTAATTACAAATACTAATAAAGCTCCTACTAATAATCCAATTACTAGAGTAAAAATGGAATTCTTTAAAATATCCATTTTTTCCTCGCTTTCTTATTATTTAGCAACTTGCACACAACAAATTCCTATAATTTCATTATATATTTTTTTGCCTATTTTAGCAAGTGCAAAAAAGCCAAAGTTTTATACTCCAAGAAACTATATAGTTTTTAAGGCCTATGTCATACTTTTCTTGATATATTTGACTTTATTTTATTTATCATGTACATTATTTATAATAGTATAAAAGAAGAAGAGGTATTGATATGATTATTGAAATAGAGCATATTAAAAATAATTCATTTAATATTAAAATAAATAATGAAATAAAATATAAAGCAGGTAAATCCTGGTTAAATGAGGATGTTTCTTCCCTTAATTACATTATTACTACTAAAGATGATAAACTTCTTTACTATGTTGAAAAGCCCAAGATAAATCATTTTACTTTAAAGGATACTAACAATAATATTACAAGTAAAATAGACAAAGAAACAATCGATATAGCTAATAATCTATATAATTGTTATGAAAAAGCAACGGGAGTTGTAAATAACATTTGTATATATGATGTAGAAAAACAAATAGCCCAAGTAATTATTCCTTTAACAAATAGCAATATTTATGTCTTTTTACTTGATGAGTATCAAAACCTCGATTCCGTTATATCGCTATATTCCATTCTTTGCTATTGCTTTAGCCTATGGGATACCATAGGAGATGCATCTAGTTATCCTGATGTGGGCGTTAGGTATACTTATGATAAAAATACTAACAAGTACTATGATAAAAATTGGTTACTAAATAATTTTGATAATAATCAACTTGAAAATATATATAACAAAATCAATAATAATAGAAAAATGGCCAAAAAAGCTTATTCACAAAATGCTAAAAAAATTTTGCTTTTTGTAGCCCTAGGATGGGTACTTGTATTAATAATTGCTATTATAGTGTATTTTTCAAAATAACTTTATTAAGTCATCAAAAAAAGAGCTTTTGCTCTTTAATTTTTTAACAACCTTCTTCTTTAGTACAAACACCATGGTTTAATAAATCAAAAAGTTCATTGAATTTATTTTCAGTATCATCAGTTATTTCTTTAGTAAGTTCCATATAAGGGTCATTTAAATAATCAGAAATACCTGAGGCCATACCAATAGGAATACCTCTTTCAACTACAACAATATTAGGAGCATATATTCTCTTTGTACCCGTAGTTAGTGAATTACCATCTTGATCTGTAAGAGAATAGTCACTTAAGACATCGCTTAATAATTCTGTAAGTTTCATATAACCTTTATCGCCTTCTTTAGTTGTTTTAAATTCTTGCGTTTCATCATCAAAGGCGATTGTATCCCTTATCTCTTTAACATCAACATAGTAAATCTTTTCAATATTGTTTTCTTTAGCCGTTTTAATTAAGTAAGGAAGAACGCTACGACACCAAGGACAAGTTGCAAAGCCAAAATAAACGACAAATGTTTCATCATTATTAATAGCCTCAACAATATCTTGAGCATTTTTATAAATGAATGGATTATCTTCCACGATATCTAATGTTCTAATAATATTATTGCCGGATTTTTGACCATTAACAGCTTCATATTCTTCTTTAAATTTTACAGCATCAGACTTTTCGCCACAGCCACCCAAGCCTAAACATAAAACAAATAATAAACCTATAATTAAATACTTTTTCATATCAACCTCATTAATATTATCCATTAAAATCATAAAAATTGCAATAATTATTAACTTCTGGCAGCGCCATCAACGGATAAAACTACGCCTGTAATATAACTTGCTAAGTCGCTAGCCAAGAATAAGAAAGCATTAGCAATATCCCGTGGCTCACCAATTCTTCCTAGGGGAATCGTTTTAACAAGAGGTGCTATCATCTCCTCGGGTAAAGAAGCAACCATATCTGTTTTCGTTATACCTGGAGCTACAGCATTAACTCTTATATTAAATGGGGCAAGTTCTCTTGATAAAGACTTCGTAAACCCGTTAACGGCAAATTTAGAAGTTGGATAACCTATACCTGAAGGTTGGCCATAAATACTTACCATTGAACTAGTATTAAGAATTACGCCCCCTTTTTGTTTCATATAAGGTATTACTTCTTTAGTAACGTTAAACATGGCATTAATGTTTATATCCATAATTTTTGTAAAATCCTCATAGCTAGTATTATCAATACTTTCTTTAGCAGAAATACCGGCATTATTTACTAATATATCGATATGACCGTACTTATCATACACTTTTTTTATGGTATCTTTAACTTCTTCAGGATTATTTAAATCGGGATAGTAACCCTCGACCATTATATTTTCTGCTTTTAAAGTTTCAATTGCCTTAGCAACAGATTCTTCTTTAGAGCCAAATAAAACAACTTCGGCATGATTTTCTTTAAACACTTTAACAGTCTCTAAACCTATTCCGCGGGTACCTCCCGTAATAATTGCAACTTTGTCTTTTAACATATTATTCTCCTTTTAACAATATAATTATACAACAGTTTTATTAAAATAACATCATTATTCGGAGGCAATTATGGATAAAAAAGAAAAGAAAAAATTTAGGAAGTTAAGCTCAAAAAAGGAAATAATTAAATATACCTTATGGGGTACAATAATTATTTTCCTAGGTCTTTTTAGTTTTTCAAGTTTTAAAATAATAAAATGGCAAATCGATAATAAGAAAACTCAAGATTTAATTAAGGAATTAGATACTATTAAAATCAAGAAAAATTTAGGCGATAATGTTGAGGTTATAACTAAAGAGTATGATGATAATGTTCTTAAATATTTAGCTATGGATTTTATCGATGTCGATTTTAAAAAACTGCAAAAAGAAAATGCAGATGTAGTTGGTTGGATAGAAGTAATGGGAACTAAAGTAAATTATCCTTTTGTCCAAGCAAGTGATAATGAGTATTATTTATCTCATAGTATAGATAAATCCTCTAATGAAGCTGGATGGATATTTTTAGATTATCGTAATAAATTATGGCAAGATAAAAATACCATTATTTATGGGCATGGTCGGTTAAATAAAACCATGTTTGGTTCTTTAAATGATATATTAAATAATGATTGGACTACTAATAAAGATAATTTTATTATAAAGATTTCTACTCCTGAAGAAAATTCTCTTTGGCAAATATTTAGTTGCTATCATATTGCTAATGCTCCTCAGTTAGACTATTCACAAATTAATTTTCATTCAAATGAAGAATTTACCAATTTTATTAATAAACTAATTAATAGAAGTATGTATAATTTTGGAGCAAAAGTTCAGGAAGATGACAAAATAATAACTTTATCTACCTGCTATAGCAATAATGAAAAAATGGTTATTCATGCCAAACTTATTAAAAGAGAATATAAAAATTAATCAAAGTAAAGAGAATCCATAATAAAAGTATCAACAGGATGCCATTCATTAATTATATCTAGTGAACAGATAAATGATACTATAGCAAGTTTGCCTTCATAAGTAAAATAAAGTCGATGATAATAGTTAGTATCATCTTGATATTCTATAGAAGCTACATTATGATTATCAATTTCTCTAATTTCTGATTTATTAAAAGAATAACTTTTTTCAATATTATTCACTTCTTCTGCTCTAAAAGAACTTATATCTTCATCTTTAATATCTTTATCCGTAACATTCATAATGATATTAACTAATTTATCTTCACTAGTATATACTTTATCCAAGGTATCATCTTGATATATTGCTTGCATATCTTCTTTAGACATTTCTACAAATTGGGTTGGAACTTTAATAAAGAATTTGCCCTTTTTAATAGTTGAATACTCCGTTTGAATTTTTTGCCCACTTTCTGTTGTTACTATTAACTGTTTTAACTTATCAGACTTATCAGAAGTTCTTCCTAAAAAGAAGTAACCAATTAAAGCAATGACCGCTAATAAAATAAGTATAATAAAAGTCGATTTATCTTTTTTCATATCTTTTTTCTCCTATCTTGAAATATTTGGATTTATTTTTTGCGTATCTTCAAGTTTAAAATCTAAAATACGCCAAATCGTTTTAGCAGCTTCAAGTTCTTCGGCAATTGTAGGTGCTTGATAAAACTGGCAAATAGCACTATCAAGTAACATTTTAGTTTCACTATTTTCAAATGTCATATTAACATGATAATTATTTTTTATTAATGCAATAGTTTGCAATATAATATTGCGATTTTCAGGAGTAATATTATCATGGTCTTTGATATATTGAGCTTTTCTTTCATTAAATCTTTCAAGAGCTAGTTTATTGTATTCATTAATAGCCATAAGAAGGGGTTTAGTACCAAGAGCATTAACTATTTCTTCGGCTTTAGTAGAGTTAGTTACTGCGTAAGAAGTAAATAAGGAAGCTTTATCAGGGAATTTAGCTTGCATAAAACTTATAAATTCATCAAGATATACTTTAAGATCCGGATTTAGCTCATCAAAATAATTTGAAAAATGCCCTTTTTCAGGAGCAAATAAACCTGAGTGACTTTGATTAAATAAAAGATTATAAGAAGAAGCTAAATTACTTAAACTATTTTGGATAATGCTATTTAATTCATCATCATATTCACAGTACATTTCGCCTACTTGGGATGGCAAAATACCTTCTTGGGTTAAAAGCATTTCAATAGCTAAAGTTTGATCTCCTTCATATAAAACTACTCTTCTTTGTTTAAGCGTATTTGCAAGATTAACATCTTTAGTTAAATCATCATATTTAGATTTCTCCATAAGAATAATAGCTAAAGGTGATATATCTAAAGCTTCATGACTGACATCAAGATAAGCATCATAATAACCTAAAGAATAGCCATAGCCAGATGTTAAGAAATTATCTAGCGAATCAAGAATAGTAAAATCCCGCGTCATTTCTACTTGATTATATGAACCGGTAACTTCTAAAGGGGTATTAATAGTAAAATGCTTTGTCGAGCGAAAATAAGCAGGTTGATAAATAGCGCCAAGTAAAAGATCTACTCTACTTCGTGCTTGCTCTAAGACTTTAGGATCAACAGGTAAAGACATCCCATTTATAGTATTATTAATACCAGCATTTTCAAGAGCATATTTATTGCGAATAGCATAAGATAAACCTAAAACTCTTTTTTCTAATATAGTTGAACTGGAATTTACTCGCCATTTATAGTCAACGGGAAAATAATCATCTTCTCTAATTAACATAAATTTATCTATATAGCCTTGCTCTTTAGCTTTACTTTTTAAAAATTCAAGATTATGTTTAAATATCGCAATATATTCAGCTGAAGTAGTGTCAATTACTCCTGGAGGAAATGGTACTAACTGTCCTTCAGGAAAATCAAATTGTTTTTCTTCTTCATGCTCCACAGGAGGTATAACGACTTTTACTACTTCAGGTTCTTTTTTCTTAAATATTTTGCCAAATAAACCCATCTTTGACACCCTCCATCATATTATAGCCAAATTATAGCATGACTTTTGGCCTATCTGCAAGTTTAGAATATAGCCCTAATTTGCTCTATTTATAACTATTTTTCATTAAAATTATGGACAAAATGCAAATATTGCTACTATTTTATTGCGAATTGTGATATAATTGATACATAATAAAAAAGAATATAGAGAGGGTAATTAAAATGAATAATAATCAAAATCCAAATATAGGTGGAACTATAAATAATCCAAATCCTAATCTTACTAGCCCGGTTGGTACTCCTGATATTTTAAATCAAGCGCCTCAAGCAAGTGGAACAGTAAGTCCTACTCCGGGGCCAGTTCCTACACCGGCACCGGTAGCTCCTGCTCCTGCACCAACTCCAGTGCCAAATCCTAATCCTGCAGAGCCTGTAGCACCAGCACCTTTAGGACAAACTCCCGTAGCTCCTATGCCACAAACAAATCCTCAAATGCCAGGTCAAGCTACAACTCCAGCTCCCGCTGTTGTGCCAAATCCTGCCCCAGCGCCTGGAATGCCAACTCCTACTGTTTTACCAGGTATGGCTCCTATGCAAAATCCCGTAGCACCAAATCCAGAAATGCCTGCGCCAAATGGCAATATACCACCGGCACCTAATCCTGATCCTAATAATGAACCTAAAAAAGGTGGAAGTAAATTTGATACCAAAACTATTATATTAGTTGTAGCAGCTATAATCGCTGTTATCATATGTGTTTTATATTTTATGTTCTTTAATCCTAATAAGAAAAAGACTACTCCTACTACAAATAATAATGTAACGGAAAATGTTACAGAAAACACTACTGAAAATACTAATCAAACAAATAATAATACTACCGAAAATGTCACGCCAGATACTGAACCAGAACCCGAAGAAATTGCTGACTATGATATGTCTTGGCTAGGTTCATATGAAAATGATGAAGCAACTATTGATATTTATTATTCAGCTCCTAAAGTAATTGATATTTCAATTAAAAAAGGAAGTGGTGCTGCCCAAATATCTCTTGATGTTACCTCTTTAAAAGAAATAGTATATGAAGATGATTTTTTAGGAGATGAATTAAGCATTAAATTAACAAAAACGGAAGATGGTATAATTATTGATAGTAGTAGCACTGATAAAGATAGTGAGTATAATATATCTGGCAGTTTTGCTAAAGTTACATCTTCTAATGATAATTGGTCAGGTTTTTATGAAACTGATGGTGGCGAAATAATTATTAACCAAATATATGAAAATGGCGGAATTATATCATTAGCCGCAAATAGCGGTAAAAATCAAACACTTATTACGCCTTATGAATTAAAAAATAACAGTATAACTATTGAAGCCAAATCATTTACTAAAGATGATACTGTAATCAAAAAAAGTGGTGATGATTTAACGGTAACGTCCGAAGAGTATTTAGCAGGAACTTATATTAAATCAGAATAAAAACTTTACTAAAGAAAAACTAGTAAAGTTTTTTTATGCTATATTATATATAATAAGATAGCTATAAAGAATAAGATACTCGCGGCAAGAACAAAAGCATGAAATACGGAATGCATATATTTATGCTTTTTGCCTATGCCATAGAAAATTGCCCCCACAGTATATATAATTCCCGCGGCTAAACTAACATAAAGACAAGCTCTATCAACACTTTGAATTAAAGGTTTTATCGTAAAGATGATTAGCCAGCCCATAATTAGATACAAAACCTTTTCAATAACCTTAAACTTTTTCATATTAATACTGGTTAAAACAATTCCTAAAATAGCACAGCTCCAATTAATAGCAAAAATAGTCCAACCTAAAGCCTTAGGCAAAGCTACAAGAGCATAAGGAGTATATGTACCAGCGATAAGTAAATAAATACTACAATGATCAATAATGCGAAATATTCTTTTAGCATTATTTACTTTTAGGGAATGATATAAAGTTGAAGTCATATATAAAATAAGAGAAGTAGTTCCATAGATAACACTAGAAACTACCGCATATATGTTATGATGAATAGCACTAAATACAACGCATAAAACCAAAGCAGTTATAGAAAAAATAACACCCACTCCATGAAGTATAGCGCTTGTAATTTCTTCTCCTAGAGTATATTTAGGAATTGGGATTCTCGATTTTAGACTCATTATTATCTCCTAATTTAATTTTATTTAATCTTAATGAATTAAATGCGACAAACATACTTGATAAAACCATGGTAAGACTTGCTATCATAGGGTTAATAGTAATATGCCATCTAGCAAAAAGGCCAGTAGCAATAGGAATCATACATATGTTATAAATAAAAGCCCAGAATAAATTTTGTTTGATTATTCTTAAAGTTTTCTTACTAATATTTAAAAGATTTAATATCCCTTTTAAATTATCATTTAATAATATTACCTCGGCTGATGATGTCGCAATATCAGTAGCATTTTTAAGAGAAATACCTATATTACTAGTCGCAAGACTAGGCGCGTCATTAATGCCATCTCCCACCATCGCAACAATACTACCATTATCTTTTAAAGATTTAATAACAGTTGTTTTATTTTTGGGAAGAGTATCTGCTATAACAGTTTCAATGCCTAAATTAGTACCAACTTTCTTGGCCACTTTTTGATTATCACCCGTTATCATGATGGTTGTAATTTGGGCCTCATTTAGTTTTTGTATAACTTCTTTTGCTTCACTTCTTTCAGCATCTTTTAAACCAATTAACCCAATGATATTCTTATTTTCAATAATATAAATAATTGTACTTTCATCATTTAAAAGCGCTTTTTCATCTTCTTCATGAGTACTTTTAATATCAAGCTCTTTTAATAATTTATTATTACCGGCATAATAATCTTTTTTATTAAGACTTGCTTTAATGCCCATGCCCGGTATTGCTTCTACTTTTGCTTCATCATACTTTATCTTTTTTTCTTCAAGATAATTTAAAATAGAAAGAGCTATAGGATGAGTTACTTTAGCTTCCATAGAACCTAATATAGCTAATAGCTTTTCATCACTATATTTACTATAATTAAATAACTTAGATATTGTTAAATTTCCCTTAGTTAAAGTACCAGTTTTATCAAAAGCAATAACATTAACTTTACTAGCAAGTTCTAAAACTTCACTTGACTTAACTAAAATACCATTTTTAGCACATAACCCTTGAGAAGCAACAATAGCAAGAGGTGTAGCAAGTCCTAAAGCACATGGACAGGCAACAACTAAAACACTTGCAAAAGATGTAAAACTACTTGCTAAAGAACTACCGACAATAAGATGAATTATAAAACTTATAAAGGCAATAAAAATTATAACGGGTACAAAATAATTACAAATTTTATCGGCTAATTTAGTTATTGGCGATTTAGTATTAGTTGCTTCAACAACAAGGTTAACAATTTCTGATATCGTCGATTCCCTACCTATTTTCTCAGCCTTATATTCAATAATTCCATCATAGTTGATAGAGCCTGCGATGACAAGATCCCCCTTCTTTTTCTTAACCGGTTTTGACTCGCCATTTATAAATGATTCATCCGTATGCGTTTTACCTTTTATAACTTTACCATCAACAGCTACTTTATCTCCGGCATAGCAAATTAAAATATCACCTTTTTTCACTTCATCTATGGTTACGTTTTTTACCTCAGTACCCACTTTCAATCTTGCAAAGCTAGGCGTAACACGTACTAAATCTTTAATGGCGTCCTTTGTTTTAGCGTGAGCATTTTTCTCAATGTATCTTCCTAGTTTAATAAAGTAAATAATAAAAGCAACTGACTCAAAATACAAATTATCTACATAGTTAAAATTTTTATTTAAAATCATAATAACACTAAATATACTATAACCAAAACTTGCAATAATACCTAAGGTAACTAACGTATCCATATTAGGCATTTTATGAATAAAATTCTTATAACCATTTTTTATAATATCAAAACCGAATATAATGAAAAAAATGGTAAGAGCTAATAAAGTTAAACTATATAAAATAGGATTAGTGTGAGGATTTATAAATAGATATTTAGGAAGATGAAACATATGTCCCATTGAAACATACATTAAAATAAGAGCTAAAATACCTAGTACAATAAATAAAACTTTACTATCTTTTTTATCTTCTTTAAAAAGATCTGCTTTGCCAAGACTTTTGAAACCAGCTTGCGCTACAAAATTTTCTAAATCTTTTATAGACAATTTATCATCATACTCTATCGCAGTAGACATTACTAAGTTAACCGAAGCATTTTTGATACCCTCTTGTTTATTTAAATATTTTTCTAAGCCATTAGAACAAGCACTACAAGTCATTCCCTCTATGCTTAAAATAATCTTTTTCATCTTAACCACCTTAATGTATTATAGCATATTTATTTAAGCAAAAAAAATAAAGCTTCAAAGCTCTATTTATCTTCTTTCTTGTTTCTTACTAATTATTTCTTTCGTAATAGCATTTATTTCATAATCATATTCTAAATTACCATTTATAAATTCAATCTCATATATTGCTATACCATTGTCATAATCAAATTCTACCTTTTGCAAAGTGACATTATTAAGAGCAAGATTAACATCATTTAAAGCTATATTGGTAGCTTCTTCTTTCGTAATATAGTTTTGGTTATTATTAGAAGTAACATTATCTTTTGGCAAGTTATCAGTACTAGTTACATTATCTAAAATATAGTTACTATAAATTATTTTACCCGTTTTAGCGTCTATTTCATAAGAATATTCCTGACGATTATAATAAAAATCAACTTCATATTTATGTAATCCATCATCATTATCTAATTCAATATCTTTAAAGGTCACATCTTTAGCATTTAACTTAGTATCGTTTAAGACAATTTCCTTAACAACATCTTTTGATAAATAGGTATTTTTCATATATAGTAAATAGCCGAGCAAGCCAAATAATATTAAGAGAACAAGACTCGTTATTACTATAATTACTATTTTAGTACTTTTCTTCATAACAAACTCCTTTATTTATATTGCACTTTCATTATATTGTATTTTAAAACATATGTCTATATTAACATTTTTAGATATTAAAAAATTAAACCCGTCATTATTGCCTTAATATCTATGTAACTATTTATTATAAAAATAAGCCTTATTTTAAGCAAATATTCTTAATTTAATCAGACATTTTTAACGCTTTTTTCAAGACATTTGTTCCTAATTTACGAAAAAAAGTTATCTTGCTATAATTAAATTGAATGCGAGATATCTAATTCGTTATCCACAAAAGATTCGCATTCAAAATATAAATGAGCACTTTTTGATTAATAATTCTTGATATTTTTACCATTTCGTTATACTATAGTTCTCATATTAATTTTTTATAGCATTTATATCACAAAAGGAAGTAGTACGTATCCTTGGACAACGGCTCTTCCTTTTTTTATCCTACAATATCAATCCAACAAATTAAAGAGTGCTCATTTTATATCAATAAGTCAGGGGGATCATTAATGAACAATACATTACTAGGGAAAAGTGAATTATCTTTATATGATTATGTCAGGCTAAAAAACATTATACTAGATATTTTTAAAACATTTAAATACTTAAAATTAATGGATACTAATGTTGCTATACCTAAAATAACAAGTAATTATCGGGTAAGATATGATGATTTTATTAAAGTTAAAGGTAGCTCTATTAGTAATTATGATTTAAAAGACTTGTTAATTACAGTTAAAGATAAAAACGATTGCTACGAGCTACTTTCCAAAATAACCTTAGCAATGCGTAAACTTAATAATCTAGAAATGCAGGTCTTTGACTTAACTTTTTACAAAGGAGCAAGTGAAGATGACATCATAACTACCATTAATTATGGCAAAGATAAAGTTCGGGAAATTAAAAAAAGCGCATGTATAAAATTTGTTTCTGCTTTAGGCTTAGATTATATGTGCTTTAAATAAAAAATTAGAAAGGAAGATGGCTAAATGTTTAAAACTTAAGAAATGTTGATAATTTGTTTATAAATAAAATAACATGATGTAGATAATAGAAATTTTAATACCAAGGGGGGATTACATTGAAAGGAAAATTAAAATATTTATTACTTTTATTAGTTATGTTTGTCGTAAGTCCATTAAAGGGTAATGCTACAACTTATACAGAGCAGTTTTACGATAGAACCACAGTTATTCCCAATATATTTATTGATAGAGCTGAACCTAGTGGTAAAATCCATTATGAACAAATGGCGACGATAACTAAAGCAAGTGATGGCCATGTAGTTTATTGTTTGGAAGTAGACTCACCAATACTACCAGGCCAAAATTATGCGGGCCAAGATAATAATCAGGAAATAGCTACTAAACTAACTAGTGAGCAATGGCACCGCATTGAGTTACTTATTTATTATGGCTATGGTTATCAAGATACAAACTATAATCATTCTGATTTAAAATGGTATGCTGTAACCCAATATTTAATTTGGCAAACGGTACCTCGGGGCTGGCGGATATATTTTACCGATACTTTAAATGGACAAGAGGTAGCGCCATTTGACGCGGAAATAAGTGAAATGGAAAAGTTACTCGTTGATCATGAAATAACACCAGATTTTGGTAAAACATCATACAATTTAACCATCGGGAAATCACAGAATTTAACAGATAAAAATGGGGTTCTTAAAAATTATGAAGTATTAAGTAATGATTATGTAACGGTAACCAAAAATAACAATACTTTAAATATAAAAGCTAATAGATTTGGCAATATTGAGCTTAAGTTAACTAAAAAAGATACTAACTATTCACATCCAACGATCGTATATGTTAAAGATAATGGCCAAGATTTAGCAGAAATCGGAAGTTATACACCTGTTGAAAGCAAGATAAATCTTAATATCGCAGGAGGAAAAGTTGGACTAAATAAACATGATTTTGATACTACTTTAGCCGCTCCTCAAGGCGATGCTGTTATGAAAGGGGCTGTCTATGGCATTTACAAAGAAGATGATACATTTGTAACTCAGATTGTAACTGACGCCAACGGATATGCAATAAGTGATTATCTAGATTTAGGTCGTTACTATTTAAAAGAGTTAACGCCCAGTCAAGGTTATTTACTTGACCCGGAAAAACATTATTTTGAAATAACTACGAAACTTTTAACACCGATTGTTCAAGTAAGTGAAAAGGTTATTAAAAGAGAATACGTAATTACTAAAGTTGTTGCCTCGAATAAAAGCGAAGTGCTTACACCCGAACCTAATGTGGAATTTGGTATCTATAATAAAAGAGATAAGCTTGTGCAAAAACTCACAACAGATGATGAGGGCAAAATTACTTTTACTCTACCCTATGGCAAATATACCCTTAGACAATTGACAACGCCATCTGGACATGAAAAAATTCAAGATTTTGAATTTGAAATCACAGAACCAGGTCCTACTATAAGTAAAGTATTTGGTAATGCGACGCTAAGTGCAAGAGTTAAAGTTATTAAAGTTGATCAAGACGGCAATAATATTAATATCTCCGGCATTAAATTTAAGATTAAAGATCTTAATACAAACGAATATGTATGTCAAACAATTTCTTATCCTAACCATCAAACTTATTGTGAATTTGCAACTGATGAAAACGGAATTTTAATTACACCTTATGCTTTAACTGTTGGCGATTACCAGCTTGAAGAAGTTGACCAAGCAATCGAGGGCTATCTATGGAATGCAACACCTTTAAAGTTTTCAATTAATGATGACTCAGAGCTACAACACACTGATGATTTAGGTAGTATCATAAAACTAAAGTTTACTAATGAAGAAGTTAAAGGTGATATAAAACTGCAAAAATATGGTGAAAAATTAGTTATTAAAGATGGTACTTATACTTATGAACAGGTGCCCCTTGCTAATATTGTTTTTGGTTTATACGATAGTAAAGGTATGTTAATTAATAAATATACAACCGATGATACAGGTCATATATCAATAAAAAATTTAAAACTCGGCAAATATAATTTAAAAGAATTAGCAACCATTCCAGGCTTTGTCTTAGATGATAACACTTACGAAATAAACTTAGCTTATCAAGATCAGTACACTGCCAAAGTAACTAAGGAACTTACATTAATTAATTATCTAGCTAAAGGTTCTATGGAATTTTTAAAGACAGATTTAGATTCTGATAAACCTTTAAAAGATGTAAAAATAAAGGTATATACCATGGATAATGAATTAATATACTCAGGAAAAACTAACGAAAATGGCAAAATTGTAATAAATGATTTAGTTTTAGGAAAGTATTATTTAATTGAAGAGGAAGCTTTACAGGGGTATAAGGAAAATAGTGATAAAATCTTTTTTGAAATAAAAGAAAATGGGCAAGTAGTACAGCTAAAAATGACTAACGAAAAAATCAAAGGAACTTTCGAGTTTACTAAATTAAGTGAAGATGGCCGTCCTTTAGCAAATGCCTTAATTGAAATATATAATGCGCAAACTAATGAACTAATTATGGCGCAAAAAACGGATGGTACAGGTTCAATTAGAATTGCTAATCTAGAATTTGGCGAATATTACCTAATAGAAAAAGAAGCTCCTAAAGGATACTTAATAAACACCGAAAAATTATATTTTGAAATTAAAGAAGATGGTGCTATTGTAAAAAAGACAATGACGGATAAAAAAATTAAGGGCACTTTAGAATTTAGCAAAGTAGATACAAAGGAAAACCCTATGCCTAATATCCTTATAGAAGTATATAATGCTAATACAGGTAAACTTATTTTTGCCGGTCGAACAAATGAAGACGGCAAAATAACCTTAAGTGATTTAGAATATGGCGAGTATTATATTATCGAAAAAGAAACAGCTAAGGGATACTTACTGAGTGAAGAAAAAATATCATTTGCCATCAAAGACCATAACCAAGCTGTTAATGTAAAAATGATTAACCATAAAATCAAAGGTACTTTAGAGTTTACCAAAAAAGATTTTGATAATAACCTTTTAGCAAATGCTTTAATTGAAATATATAATGCCGAAAATGATGAACTACTCTTTTCTGGCCGAACAGATAAAAACGGCCAAATTATAATAGATAATTTAGAATATGGCAACTACTATATTTTAGAAAAAGAAGCACCCGAGGGATATTTAATAAATGAAAAGAAAGTTGAGTTTAGTATTACCGAAAATAAGCAAATTATTAAAGTTGTTATGAAAGATGAAAAGATAAAAATGCCTAATACTTATAATACTGAGCTGGGAAGTTTCTTTGTGATTAATGCTACCACCTTAGCAGGAGTGAGTCTAATACTATATGCTAAAAGAAAAAAAGAAAGATAAAATTATAATGTATGTAGGGATGATTCTAATTATAGTATCTTTCCTACATACTTTTATTTTAGAGGTGCAACAATATGAAGATGAAATAAAAACAGAACAAATTGTTGAAAAAATGTTTGGAAATGTTACGCCTCCCATTATAGATGATACAAATGTAGAAAATGAAAGTGCCAATATAGGTCTAACAAATGAATATCTTGGCTATATTGAAATACCTAGTTATGGCATTAAAAGACTTATTATTAAAGGCACGGAAACTAAAGATTTTGATAACGGACTTGTGGGAATGATGGATGGCTCCATAAATATTGATGATAAAAATGGCACCATCTTTTTAGCAGGCCATAATTCCTCTAATGTATTTCGTGCTCTTCATTATCTTAAGATTGGTGATGAAATTAAAATAGTTAGTCATAAAGGGACATACTTTTTTGAAGTATTGGAAAAACATACCATAAAAGATACTGATATGTCGTATTTTACGCAAAGAGCAGAGGGAAAACTACTAACTCTTATAACTTGTGAAAACAATAATAGCTATCGCTTAGTCGTTATAGCAAAGCCAAAAGCCTAGTCATTAACACTGATATTTTTTAATCCATTTTTAAAAGAAGAATCTTTTAATAAGCCCCAAAATAGATTTTCTAAATCAATTTTTTTCATAAATATTTTCGCCTATTATTTGGGCATAAAAATACGTAAGTCCTTATTCAATTAAACTTACGTTTTTTTGTTATTCATTGATAAAATTGGTTTAATAGTATTTTGGCACAGCAAAATGATTGTAACACAATTTATTTTTTTTGTAAGAAAAGATTTATTTCCTTTTTAAAACGGGATATTCTTTTTGAACATTAGGATTTTGTTCATAAAGACCAAGTAAAGTATCATCAAATGTTTGATCATCTAATCCTTCGATTTGGGCACAAATTCTATCATGTTCTGCTTCATCTAAACTATTTACAACTACTGTTCCATACTCACTTTCATAAGCGGTCATATATAAATTGATACCATCTTTAACGGCATTAGTAGGTTCAAAGTTTTTTCCATCATTTAAATAATATTCGCCATCAATATAATATAAATACCTTTTTTCATAATTACAATCTTGAGTCTCTATTTCGGTAATTTCAGGTTTCAAAGGAAATACTCTTAATTTGGTTCCATTATAATCATAAATGTATGTTGCAAGTTCATCTGTAAGTACTATTATGTCACTAAAATACTCAGCTGTCTCAAATTCATAATCATATGTACGTACTGCACCATTTGCCAAGGTTATTTTAACTAATTCATAATGATTTTCATTTTTCAAAATAAACAATAAAGTTTTTAAATCATCAGGATCTTTCTGTTCTTCAGGCTGAAGCAATTTAATTTCATCATATTTTACAGGCAAAATCATTTTATTTTTGCGCATCAATCCTTGCTTATTATTTTCTTCAACTACGAAATAGTTTTCTGACACATTAATGATATTATCATATTTTGCCGGAGATACTATGCCTTGCATAACAATTCCATATTTACCATCTTGTTTATATACTATATTCCCATCTTTATATTGTGAAGAGGCCATTTCACAATGGGGGACAAGATAAGAAGCGCATCCCTGGTTAGTCATTTTTACAATGTCACAGCGCCCATTTTTGATGAGACCACAATAATCACCACCAAATAAAACTATGTCGTCGCACTCTAAAATGGGGCATAAGTCATAGCCATAGTCTTCAAAGTAGGAAAGTAACCCTTTATTTTTGTCATCTTCTATTAAAAGCCATTTATCATCTCCTAGTTCTCGAATTTCTTTCAAACATGGAGTCAATACTTCGATCGTAAATAAATGTTCATCTGAAAAACCACAATCGATATTAAGAATCCCTACTTTGCCATCCTTAACAGTTTTAAAACAATAATTACCATATCTTTTAGAATAATAACCACAAGGAACACTATATTCTTTAACACTAATATATTTTACATCATCATAATATGTTGTATCTAACAATAATCGTTCTTTCTTTGAAGTATAAATTTTAATTCTACCATCTTTTTTACAATATACTATACTATCATTATTAGAATCTACAGTAATGGAATCAAAATCACCATCAATTACTGAATATTCAATTGAAAATGTAAAAGATTTCTTGCCGTTTTCAGTGAAAACAATAATAGTTCCCACTTTTTCTATATTATCATATTCTTTTGGCCATAGTTTACTATTAAACCCATAAGAGCTTTGGAAAATTAATTTTTTTCCATTAGTAGTCAAAACATAATAAATAAAATGGCCATCATTTTCTATTTCTTCAACTGAGTCAAAAGGCATATCAAATACATCATCATATATAGATTCGAAAAATATATGAAGTTTGCCATCCAGTGTGGATTTTAATACTTTAATTTCATCACCACGATCAAGTGTTTTCACAAATTCCCAACCATCAGCAATCATTTTTTCATTTAAAGTATCATAAATTGTTACAGTTTTTCGCGTATTGTCTATTTTTTTCTCTAATAAACAGAATCTACCATAAGCCTTACAATTTATATAATCATCAATTTTAGTGATTATTTCATGGGTTTTGGTATTGACTAATGCTTTTTTCCCACTGGCAAAAGATACATATGCAATATTATTTTTACTTTCCAAAATAGTATATAAAGATTTACTATTTGAAACTTTACTTACTTTCTTCATAATTTTATTTTCTCCTTTTTGTAATTTTAATTTCCTTGTTTAAGGTTTCTAGACATTCCTTTGCCACAGCCTATTTCTCTTAATAAATCTTCAAATTCTTGATTAGGATTATATTGACCTGAGCTTAACGCTTGGAAAAGATTAATTTGTTCAGGTCTATATATCTTGAATGTTACATCATGGCCATTTTTATCATAGCAAATAATAGTAGCTCCTCTTTTTATTAACTCTTCACATAGCTTGATTTCCCCTTTTTCCATAGCCTTTATTATTAATTCATTTCTATTAATTGCTTCTATATCTATGAAAGGAAAATTATCTAGTAATTCTATTATTTGACGATAGTCTAAATTGCCAATATATCTTGAAATTTCTTTTAATAAATTGTCTTGAGCTTTTTGTAAAGCTGTTCCAATGCCATACATATAAATTGCCCTTTGTGTATTAGAAGTTAGCTTATTGACTATTTCATCAGGATTAGGTATTTGTTCTATTGAAGTTATAAAATTTCTTTTTAAGTGTTCAATTATTAGATTAAATATAGTATCATTTTGCTCTGTACCATACGGAAAATTTTTAACTTGATTAATTTCAGGGAAATAAAAATTTCTTCCAACAAGGCTATTAGAAAAGTTATTATATAAATTTTGTAAATATTCCCATGGATTAATTATATATTCATCAGTTGCTTTACTGCGAAATCCATATTGGTATAAAAAGCCGTAAAATGAATCTGCTACATAATCATCATCAACTTTAAACCCTTTTTTAGATAATGCTACCAACAATTCATTATATATTACTTGAGAAAATCCAGGGCTTATTCGTGAGCACGCATTTTCCTTTACCTTTTCACTGCCTATAACTTCTTCACTCGATAGTTCAATTATTGCTTTAACAAATGAGATTAGCTCTTCTTCAATTCCTTGAGGCAGATATGTATAACCATTAGTTACACTTTCAAATCTATAAAAATCATATTTAGTAAGCATATTAATCGCTAAACTTAAAGCACTATCACCACTTTTAGGACTGATATAATTAATATTTGCGCCTAAAGAAATTAACTTATTTATTTGCTCAATGCTAACGGGTCTACTTACTATGTATTCCATCAAAATATTTCTATCATCTTTAATACAATTTATATCATAACCTAAGCTTAGAATACTTTCTAAATGCTTCTCGCTTACACTAAAAATTGCTGGAATATCTTTAAGTTCCTCTTTTGGCAATAGCTTACTAAGATCAGCTATTAAATCACTATATAATTCATAATTTTCATAATTAACATTATTAAATATTTTTTCTAATAATAATTTTACATTTCTAGTATAATTTTCGGCATCAATTTTTTTCGAATATTCTTCACATAGTTTAATCCAAGGTTTGGCGCCTAAAGGAAATATTTTATATTTATAATCTTTCTCTACACCCGGCTCATGAATAAAACTTATTATTTTTGCCATATCTAATTTACTACCATTTTTTTCTGCTTCTTCAAAAAAGTATTTAGTAGATTTATAGTCTTCCGCTCTAATTGCAAAACAAATTAAATCGGTATAATTAATTTCTCCATTACCAAATGTTGCGCCATTTTCATATAAATATCTAACAATCGCCATTCGATCTTCAAAAGATTTGTATTCGCGATCACCAACTTTTTTGCCTTCGCGAACTTTTGTATAAGTAATGGATCCAGGTCCTATATTAATAGCATACTCAAGGGGAGATTTAGTTAAAACATTATAAGCATAACTATCTTTCTTACGTTTACCGACTACTTTTTGCATTTTTTCACTATGATCTACAAAGTTTAAATCAGCTCCATTTTGATGCAAAAATTTAACCATTTCTAAATCATCATTATCAATAGCCGTTTTTAATGGAGTTTTAAAAAAGTATGGTTCAAAATATGGCTCTGATATATTTGATAATTCAACATCATCTTCCTTAGCGAATAATTTAACCAATTCAATTATTCTTCTGCTTGGGTCTAATACTGATAAATTTTGAAAATTAACATTTGCACCTGCCTCAATAAATAATTTAGCCATTTCAATATTTTGGCTTTCTACAGCAAATACAAATAATTGATTAATATTTTTTACTGTTGGCAAAAACAACTTAACCAATTCTAAATCACCAGTAGCACAAATATCTTTCATTGAACTCATGTAATCTTCACGACTATGGCAATGATTTATTAAAAAGCTAGATGAACGATCATCATAATATAAATCACATAATGTTGGTATTTCTATTACCCGAAATTCAAATGATGAATTTCGTTGTTCACTAGTACATACTTTTATGTTTTCTTTATCGCCATAATAGCTAATTATTAACTTACAATATTCATAACGTTCATTTGGGTCATCTATATATTTGATAATATCGGAAATAGTTGACTGTGAAATAAAAGCGCCCAAGCTTAAAACAGCTTGTAAACCTGAATAATTTTTCTCCTTTATACATAAATCAACTGCACACTTATATTTAGTTATGAAACATCGACATCTCCAATCGCCATTCTTATTTTCTGTATGCCCATATAATTTTATCAATTGAATTTTTTCTTCTGCTGTCCATACTTTACTAAGAAAGATGTCATCGAATGAGATTTCAGCTCTAAGACCATCGACTTCTATATTGTATAAATTTCGAAATTTTTCCATATCATGAGGTGCGTTTTCAATTAAATAATTAAGTGCTCTAATTTGACTTTCTGAACTATATTTCATTACATATCCTCCCTGAATCTAATTGCTATTTATTATAGCACACAGGCGTTTGATTTCAAATATATTTTTTTAAACTTTATTAAAATATATCTATCTAAACAAAAACCTAATAAGTTAATTAAGCTTATTAGGTTTTCTTGTTAATGTTGGATGCTCTTCTTGAACACTAGAGCTTTGATCATAAAGTGATATTTGGTTTTGGCCATAAAGTGATATTAAAGTATCATCAAATGTTTGATCATCTAACTTTTCAATTTCGGCACAAATTCTATCATGTTCTGCTTTATCACGGCTATTTACTACTACAGTGCCATACTCACTTTCATAGGCTGTAGCATATAACTCTACATCTTCAAAATATGCTTTTTGAAATTCTTCATTTACATATCTATAATGCTCGCCATCTACTAAATAAAAATTATGTCCCATTGAAGTATCAGCACTTATTTGAACATCTTCAGGAAAAGTTTTTAATAACTTATTAGAGTAATCATAAACATAAGTTTTATTAAATTCTTTTAAAACTACTATATCTTCTAAAAGCTTTATGTCCTTAAAGCCTGTGCCACTCAAAATTTCTAATTCAGTTTCTCTCAAAGTGTCAAAGTGTGATCTTCTACATTTAACAATACCATAAGTTTCACTTGGGTTTTTCAAAGTTAAATATAAACAACTAATGTTGTTATTATCCTCAAATGGATTATGTGCACTTTTAAATTGCTCATAGCTGTAGCCATTTATTTCAATTGACTCATATATTGGTTCAACAATTGTTTTACCACTAAAAATAAGTCCCATTTTTCCATTTTTTATAACTAGATAATAATGACCCACTATATGGACAATATCATCATAGCCATTTAATAATGAAGTTCCATGAAGTAAGATATAAAGTATTCCTTTTTTACCATCTTTTTCAAATATTATAGGATCGCCGCCATTAACATTTTCGATTATTTTATAATTGCTTATTACAACACTTTCATCAGTTGCATTAATAATACTACGCTCATCACCATTAAATACTTCATAATAAGGTTCATTTCTTAACTTAATTATTTTATCAAATTTAGGTGATATAAATGTTCGTTTCTCACCTGTTCCTGTTAATAATCCTAACTTACCATCTTTTGTAAGATAAAAATCGCCATCTTTGTATTCTATTGCATCATATTCTATATCTAGCAACAATTTACAAGAGCTGTTATCGGCCTCTTGATAGTGACGTCTAACGCCATAACATAGCCCATATTTGTTTTTTTTCTTAAGTAAGAAGTTATATTCAAACTTTTGGTCAATGTAAAGTTCATCTGTTTTTTGCAAGCATTTAACATCATCATATCCAGAAAAATTATATAATGCTTCATAAAAGCTATTATCAGCATAATATATTGTTATAGTAGATTTTTTCTTACAATAAATTATTTTTGGATCGTTCTCATCGGGTTTTATTTCATCAAATAAAGGGCTTTTATCATTGATTCTATTTCCAACAATAAAAAATTTGTGTTTCCCTTTGGTAAATACCATTGTCATGCCTATCTTTTGAATATCATCATATTCATATGGTGTAATTAGCCCCTGAAAAGATGAGTAAAGAGCTTTTTTGCCTCCTTTAGATACCCTAAAATAATAATCTCCACCCAAATCATAGTTTAAGTCATTTACTTCATCAAGTGCATCTTCCAATATATCTCCGGGTGATTTACTATTACTGCTGTTGAGCAAATGATATTTACCTGTACTAGGATCTTGGAGAATAATAACAGGGCAGTTCCCTGCTACAATTCTTTCAACAATTAGCCAGCCATTTACAATCATTTTTTCATTTAAAGCATCATAAATTCTAATATAAGTTTTGCTTTTTTCTGGATCTTTACTTTCGTCTTCAATTGTTCTTTCTTGATAAAATAATTTTTGATATAAATCATAACGGCTATCATAATCGCCAAAGCTACCAACAACTTCCCCGGTTCTAATATTTATGAGGCCTGTTTCCCCGGCGTTATTAGATGCCAAAGCGATATCATTAATAACTGTGTCTAAGTTATATGCACTCTTTTCTTTAATAATTGCACTTACTTTTTTCATAACAATAACCTCCTATAAATAATTGCCTTTTATTTTACCATACAACCTTTAAATTTCAAATATACTTTTTTGATAATGTATCTATCTAAACAAAAAACCTAATAAGCTTAATTAAACTTATTAGGTTATTATTTATAAACTAAAGTTTTTTTTGCTAATGTTGGATACTCTTCTTGAACACTAGGGTTTTGTTTATAAAGTGATATTAAAGTATCAGCAAATATTTTATCATCAAGCTTTTCAATTTCGGCACAAACTCTCATGTTCTAAAAATAGTGATTTAAATTATCCAATTTGTTACATCATCACGAGATACACTACTTGTAAATCTTTTAGCGCTTATAAAATTTATGTTACTATAAGTATTTTTTAAAGTGTTAAAACTATTTGTTATACTAGAACCCCCTGAAGTTGCAAACACATAAACTTTTTTATTTTCAAAATTATTTTCTTCAATAAATGTGTTGATAACTCTAGGAGCTAAATCCCACCATATAGGAAAGCCAATTAAAATGGTGTCATAATCACTTATGTTACTACCCTCATTTTTTATCGCTGGCCTTACTGCTGAATCAGCCATTTCAACTGATGATCTACTAGTTTTATCATGCCAATTTAAATCTTCATCTGTATATTTATTTACAGGTTCTATTTCCAATAAATCTCCTCCTGTATACTCGGCAATTTTATTTGCCACTTCTTTTGTTACTCCACTTGCTGAAAAGAAACTCACCAAAATTTCACTCATATTCTTTCTCCTTTCATTATTTCGTAAATTTAGCGGTTATATCGCCACTTCCCAAATCCTCTAAATTTTCAATATGGCCTATTTTAGTATAACTATATGATGTAGCAAAACTTTTATAAAAAATAACTAGACAATCATCTTCATATAACATTACATCGCCTTGGTTAATGTATTCAAATTTTAATGAATTAGTAGGATATTTCTTTGTCATATAAATATACTTTTCATTACCATTTAACTCTTTCATATTGTACTCAAGAGGCAAATTATTTAAAAATTCTCGAGCTGTATCATTGTCCTCTAAAAATAGGTTGTACTTTTTTTCATTAATTGTAACATGGATTTCAGTTTCAAAATCATTATTATTCATTTCACTTTCAACTCCTAAATTCTCATCGCTAATTTCTTGCTCACTTATATTATTTTGATTAAAATCTATAGTATGAATTGAACAGCCACTTACTAAAAATATTAAGGTAGCTATCATTAAGATAAATAAGAATCTTCTATTCATGATCATCCTTTTTAATTATATTTACCTCGTTACCATGTTCTTTAATAATGTCAACTAAATCTGCAGTTTTTAACCAAATGGTTGCTGTGTTATCATTCGGATGAATACCTATAATTTTTTTATCAGCCAAAAACTCTTCGTCCAGATAGAAAGCTACTTGCAACTCTTTATCATTAAGTAACCCTAGAGGTGTTACAGATCCAGGCGTTAATTTCAAAATATTCATTAAGTCTATTTCACTTGCAAAGCTTAATGGGCGAGTATGATATGTATTGCGAAAAGTTTTTAAATCTAATTTTTTATCTCCTTTAAGAGTAATTAAATAGTAATTTCTTTTTTTATCATCTCTTACAAAAAGATTTTTACCCTCAGCTTCTTTATAAGGCAAATCTATTTCATCAAGTTCTTGCATATTATAAACGGCTTTATGTTCAGTTATTTCATACCATATATTTTTCTTTTTAATAAAATCGTATATTTCGTATTTATCCATAGCTATAATCCTTTCCAGCATTTTAAAAACTTCAAATTTATTGCAAGTGATTCTTTATCTATGTATTATTATAGCATTAGTTAAATACTAAATGAAATAATATTATTTCAAGCAAATTTGTTTGAAATTACTTTTCGAGTATTTCTACAGCAATATTATTAAACAAAATCTTTTGCTTTTTTTCAACATTTCTTTCTCCCCTAGGAGGCTAGTATTTTATCAAATCTATTTTTTATTTTCTTCTAAATATTTTTCATATAATTCATCCATTGATGATACATAAATTTTATCTTGTTTTATTCTAAATTTTTCATATTCTTCATTAGCTTTATCTAAAGCCTTTTTATGTGAAATATTACCGGAATTTGATAAAATTTTCTTTTTTCGAAATTTCAATAAATCATCTGTTGCATCAATCCATTTTCGCATAGTCATTAGATTATGCTCATTTGCCATATCTTCGGCATAGTCTAAAAATAAGGTTGTTAAACTTTCTAATTTTTTAATTTCTTGTTCGTTTAAATAATTTTTAGCAATACTTATATCATATTTCATAATTTTTCCATTTGGAGAATTTTTCCAATTAGTAAGTCCCATATGTTCTTTATTGGCATCTACTCTTTCATATATAAGCTCTGCTGCAGTATGACCAGATATAGCATAATGAAGTTTATTTTGAACAATTTTAAAAAATGTATATGCTTCTTCAGAATCTTTATTATAATCTATACTTGTACTTTCAAACAAATCGGTAATTTTTTGATAAAGTCTTCGTTCACTTAGACGAATTTCTTTAATTGTTTCAAGTAATTCTTCATAATAGTCTTTACCAAATTTTGGTCCATTTTTCATTCTTTCTACATCTATTTTAAAACCTTTAATAATATAATCTTTTAAAACATTAGTAGCCCATATTCTAAATTGTGTTGCTTTTTTAGAATTTACTCGATAACCTACGGCGATTATAGCGTCCAAGTTATAAAATTCTACATTTCTTTTAACATCACGATTACCTTCTTTTTGAACTACCGAGAAAATCTCGGTAGTTGCATTTTTATCTAATTCTTTATCTAAAAATATATTTTTTAAATGTAATCCTATATTATCTTTAGAACAATCAAATAATTCAGCCATGCTTTTTTGAGTAAGCCAAATTGTCTCATCTCTTAAAATTACATCTATATTTATTTTTCCATCTTCTGTTTCATATAAAATAATATTACTTTCTTGCATATTTAACCTCCTTAATAACATTATTATATAGTTTGAACATTTGTTTGGCAATAACTTTTTTATTATTTAAAATAATTATTAGACATTAAAAAACAAACCTTACAACTGGTTTGCTTTATAAATTTTCTAATTATCTAATTTATTGTATTCTTCATCAGATACAGGTTCTAGCCACTCATTTGATGTATCTTCTCCTGGAACTTCTACCGCAATATGACTAAACCAAGAATCAGGTCTTGCTCCATGAAAGTGTTTAACATTTGCTGGTATTACCACTATATCACCGGGCTTTAATTTTCTTACTGGTTGATTCCATTCTTGATAATAGCCATATCCGGCAGTACATATTAAAAGTTGTCCTCCTCCTGATTTAGCCTTATGAATGTGCCAATTGTTTCGACATCCGGGTTCAAACGTTACATTTGCAAAACTAATCCCATTTTCTGTTTTGGCTAATTGTTTTAAATAACTATTACCTGTAAAATCCTCGGCATACGCATCATTTGGATTTCCTAATCCAAAGACATTTAATTTATCAAATTCTTCCCTATTCATTTTTATCACTCCCGTATACTTCCTCGATTAAAGGAAAGGTACTCCATGCTTTAGGCCAACCACAGTAAAATGCTAATTGCGTTGCCACTTCAACAACTTCCTCTTTTGTAAGGCCATGTTCTTTTCCCATTTCTAAATGGGCTTTTAATTGGGGGTATAATCCCATCGCAAATAAAGCTGATATCGTAATTAAACTTCTATCTCTTGCCGATAATTTATCTTCCCTTGACCATACCTCGCCAAATAATACATCATCATTTAATTCGGCAAATTTAGGTGCAATATTACCTAACTTGTCTCTACCTGCTGTTTGTTTCTTCATTATTCATCACCATCCAAACTCTTAAATTTTTCTACTTTCATACTTAAATGATATTTGTTCCTTAAATCTGCTATTTCTTTCATCATTTC
>CANQIK010000010.1 GCA_947624085.1 uncultured Bacilli bacterium | reverse complement strand
TATATTAAGTCAAAAGAAAAGCCTAATTTCAACAAAAATTAAGTTTTTTTTATTTCATAAACTGTCAAACTCGGGATAAATATATGCTATGTAGCAATAAATTATCGTTTTCGTTAGGAAATATTTTCAACTTGTGATATAATGGATTTGAAAGGATAGAAAGCATGGCAAGAGAAAATACGGATACTAAAGCTAAAAAAAGTGTAGCACCTAAGAAAAAGTCTACAAATACTAAAAGCACAAAAACCACTACTAAAGCTAAAACTAGTACTGCTAAAAAAAGCACTCCTAAAACAGTAAAAGTTACTAGTGAAGCTCCTAAAAAAGCAACTTTTGAAAAACAAATAGCAGAAGTTCAAGCAGAACTTACAAAAATGAAAGCTAAAGAGGCTAAAGCAGTAAAAGATGCTGAACTATTTAGACTTAGATTTAATTCAATGCTTGTGGTAATAGCTATTTTAATAGTAATAATTATTGGTTTTGTTTGTTGGAATTTTGTAGAAGTATAAAGGTATTAAATACCTTTTTTTGTCCTTGTAACTCAGTTGGATAGAGTAATCCTCTCCTAAAGGATAAGCCGGCAGTTCGAATCTGCCCAAGGACGCCAGATGAAATTATATGTCTTGAAATTATAAGGGGTTTCAAGGCATTTTTTAATTTAAAATCAAAGCAAAAATAATGCCAATTATTTGGAAGAAAATCTCAATAGCGCTTAAAGTGATGGCTGCAAAGCATAGACTTTTAATAGATTTTTCTTGTTCTTTGTTAATAACCAAAACAACAATGCTGAGTACAAGACTTATAACTGGAGCAATAAGTGAACTGATAAGTGCTGCAATTGCTAAACCATAATTTTCGGACTTATAGCTAGGTCTCGGGGCCATAACATCTTCCATAAAGTTATAAGCACATTTTGAACAAGCCCTCGCATCTATAGCTAAAGCTTCGCCACACTTTGGACAGTATTTTCTTTCCATTATGTAGCCACAATGCGGACACTTTTTGGCTTTATCACTTATTTTATTACTGCATTCAGGACATTTTATTAAAGCCATGATAAATCACCTCTTATAAAGTTATTATAGCACGTTAGACTATTGAATATAATATTTTAATCATTCTTCCTTTAGTTTCTATTAAACCTTCATCTTTTAAATTACGAAATTCTCTTGACATTGCTGCTCTATCGACAGCTAAATAATTGGCAAGTTCCGTATAAGATAAAGGCAAATAAATAATCATCGAATTACTTTTTTCTCGCATCATTTTTAAATAAGACAATATTTTATTACGGATTGTTTTATTAGCAAGAATTTCTAATCTTTCATTTTGTTCTTTAAGTTTTAAAGTCATAATACTAATAATATTTTTGATAAATTGATGGTAGGTTGCAGAGAGGGTTTCATCGGCATTTAAAATATTATTTAAGTCAATGATAATAAGCTCAAGATCTTCCTTAACATTAAATTCATGTTCTCCACTTGAAAAGTCTTCCATAAAAGAACCAAATAAAGAATTTTCGCTTAATTCTTCACTCATGATAGCATTTCCTTGGTAATCAATTTTGTTTATTTGAATTTTACCAGACTTAACAATACAGACTGCATTGCCTTCGACAATATTTGACAAAATTTTACTACCTTTTTTAAATGTAAAGATATGAGCCTCTAAAAAAGTTAAAAGTCTAGGAATATTCTTGGCTGGAATATCATCAAAAATATTTATCATTTTACACCTCTCAAAAATATTTTATCAAAAAATGCAAAATGTTGCAAATGCAACAATAAATTATTTTGGCAAATGCTATAATGGGTTTAGTATTTCGAGAATAGAGGAGAGGTAGAAGTATGAAAATAATTAAACGAGATGGCCACATGGTAGACTATTGTCCTGAAAAGATTGAACAAGCTATTATGAAGGCTAATAATGAAGTTGAAGAAGAAGACAAAGCGTCTGCAACTCAAATCAAAAATATTATAAAGTATATTGAAGGTTTGGGTAAAAAAAGAATGCTAGTGGAGGATATCCAAGACATTATTGAAATGAAATTAATGGCTATTGGTAAATTCACATTAGCTAAAAAATATATAACATATCGTTATACAAGAGAATTGGTAAGAAAAAGTAATACTACGGACTTAGCAATTAAAGAATTAATTGATGGTGAAAGTGAATATTGGAATAATGAAAATTCTAATAAGAATGCTAAAATTGTTACAACCCAAAGAGATTATTTAGCAGGTATTACCTCAACAGATATTACCCGTAGATTTCTACTTACTGATGATATCGTAAAAGCTCATGATGAAGGAATTATCCATTTCCATGATGCTGATTACTTTGCGCAAAATGCTTTACATAATTGTTGTTTAGTAAATCTTGAGGATATGCTCCAAAATGGTACCAACATAAATGGAGTAATGATTGAAAAACCACATCGTTTCTTAACGGCAGTTACCATTGCTACCCAAATTATTACGGCTGTATCTTCAAGTCAATATGGAGGGGTTACTATTTCCCTTACGCATTTAGCGCCTTTTGTTAGAGATAGTTATAATAAATATGTTGAAAAATATAAAGAAAGAAAATTAACTAAGGCTCAAGTTGAACAATTTGCCAAAGAAGATTTAGCCAAAGAAATAACTGATGGTGTTCAAACATTCCAATATCAAGTTAATTCAATGACAACGACTAATGGTCAAGCTCCTTTCTTAAGTGTATGTATGTATTTAGGTGAAACAGAAGAATATAAAGAAGAGCTTGCTATGATAATTGAAGAATTCCTAAAGCAAAGAATTGAAGGTATGAAAAATGAAAAAGGAGTATTTATAACTCCTGCTTTCCCTAAACTTCTATATGTTCTTGAAGAAGATAACATCCATGAAGATAGTAAATATTGGTATTTAACTGAACTTGCTGCTAAGTGTACGGCTAAAAGATTAGTGCCAGATTATATTTCTGAAAAAATAATGAAACAATCTAAAATTGATAAAAATGGTGAAGGACATTGCTATCCATGTATGGGATGTCGTTCATTCTTAACACCTTATGTTGATCCTGATACTAATGAGCCTAAATATTATGGTAGATTTAATCAAGGAGTTGTAACTATTAATTTACCTGATGTTGGGTTAACAGCTGATAAAGATTTTGATGCTTTTTGGAAAATACTTGATGAAAGACTTGAACTTTGTCATCGTGCTTTACAAATTAGACATAAAAGATTAAGCAAAGCTACTTCTGATGTTGCACCAATCTTATGGCAACATGGAGCATTAGCAAGACTTCCAAAGGGCGAAAGCATTCATGATCTACTTCATAATGGTTATTCAACTTTATCACTAGGATATGCTGGACTTTATGAATGTGTTAAAGCTATGACAGGCAAATCTCATACTGATCCTGAGGGTAAAGAATTTGCTCTTCAAGTAATGCAAAGATTAAATGATAAATGTAAAGAATGGAAAGAAGCTGAAAAAATAGATTACAGTGTATATGGAACCCCAATTGAATCAACAACTTATAAATTTGCTAAATGCTTAAGAGAAAGATTTGGCGTTGTTAAAGGTATAACAGATCGTGATTATATAACTAATTCTTATCATGTTCCTGTTTTTGAAGCAATTGATCCATTTGAAAAATTAAAATTAGAAAGTGAATTCCAAAAGCTTTCACCAGGAGGAGCAATTTCTTATATTGAAACCGCTAATTTAACAAGTAATATTCCTGCTGTTTTAGAGGTTGTTAAGTTTATATATGATAACATTATGTATGCGGAACTAAATACTAAGAGTGATTATTGTCAAAAATGTGGCTTTGATGGCGAAATATTAATTGATGATAATATGGAATGGTATTGTCCTAACTGTGGTAATAGAGATCATAATACTTTAAATGTTGCCAGAAGAACTTGTGGATATATAGGTACTAGATTCTGGAATAAAGGAAGAACTCAAGAGATAAAAGAACGTTATGTTCATATAGATAATAAAGACCTAGGAGAGTAGTTATGAGATATAACAAAATTAGACGCCTAGATATCTCTAATGGTCCGGGACTTAGAGTTTCAATTTTCATGCAAGGTTGTGAATTCAATTGTAAAAATTGTTTTAATCCTGAAACGCATGATTTTAGTAAAGGCCAAGAATTTACTGATGATACTATCGAGGAAATTATTGATTTAGCTTCATCATCTAGAATTGCGGGGTTATCCATTTTAGGAGGAGAACCTCTTCATCCTAAAAATATTGAAGGAACAACAAAATTAGCAAAAATATTTAAAGCTCATTATCCCGAAAAAACTGTTTGGATTTGGACCGGTTATTTATATGATAAAGATTTAACAGATAAAGAGATTTTAAAATATGCTGATGTTATTGTAGATGGTCGTTTTGTAGAAAAAGAAAAAGATTTAAAATTAAAATATTGTGGCTCTAGAAATCAACGGGTCATTGATGTTAAAAAATCAAATGAAGCCAAGAAGCTAGTCTTATATGAGGATAAAAATGGCATGTCGTGGTTTTAAAATAGCTAAAGGTTGGGAAGATAAGGGGATTGAACTTCCTAAACGGGCAACTAAACATTCAGCAGGATATGATATCAAAGCTGCCGAGGATGTTGTAATTCCTAAATATGTTCAAGACATGAAACCGACATTAATCCCTACTGGACTTAAGGCGTATTGTATGCCTGATGAATGGTATATGCTTGCTAATCGTAGCAGTGGGCCTAAAAAAGGATTAGTAATGCCAAATAGCATTGGCATAATTGATAGTGATTATTATGAAAACGAAACAAATGATGGCCATTTCTACTTTCAATATTGGAATTTTAGCAATGAAGATATTATCATCAAAAAAGGTGATTGTATTGGCCAAGCAATATTTATGAAATACTTAATTACCGATGATGATAACGCCCAAGGAAAAAGAATTGGTGGGTTTGGATCTTCTGATAGTTAATTTTTAAGAGCTTTATAGCTCTTTTTTATTTCCTTAACAAACATAGAGGGATTGCTATGAGGAATCAGTAAATAGGTTTCTTTTTTACATCTTGTAATTCCTACAAAAAAGACTCTTCTTTCTTCTGCATAGGGATATTTATCTATTTCCATATTCAAATAGTTCAATATTGGATGGTCTTCAATTTTATTAGGTATCCCCATTATACTATCTTCAACATTTAAAACAATAACATATTCAGCCTCTAAACCTTTGGAAGAATGGATAGTTAAAAAAGGAAAACTATATTCTTTATAATAGACTATATTGTTATTAAAGGTTATTTGAGCGGATAGATATTTATAAATATCTTTTTTATTGCGTGCCAAAATCATTATATCCGTACTTTTAGGAATTATTTTTTCCAGAACTTTAACTAAAGCTTTTTTAGGATTATAGAAATACTTGAGTTTTATTGGTTCTTTTTGCTGAATCATGCTTTGCATATTCTTAACAATTTGCGTAGGGTTTTTATTAATGAAGTCTTCGGATATTTTAACTAAACTCATACTATTTCGATAAGTATTTTTTAAAAATAAAACTTGAGCTTTCGGAAAATATTTTTGAAAGTTTAAAAAAATATTTAAATCACAACCTGAAAAGTGGAAAATAGACTGAGCATCATCGCCAACAGCTGTAATTGTAGCATTATTCAACTTATAAATACTCATAATTAAATTAAGCCTGATTTGGGAAGTATCTTGAAATTCATCAACAATAATATAATCAAAACCTTTATACTTATGGGTTTTATTAATTACTTCATTGGCTTTAATTATCAAATCATCAAAGTCCAAAGTATTTTGACTTTTCTTTTCTTCTTCATATAAAAATAAGATTTTAAAAATAATAGTTAAAAGATATTTGTCTTTATAATCATTAGCAATCTTTTCAATAGTGGTATAATCATGATTATTTGTTTTAAATAGATTAATAAATGTTTTTATGAGATTACATAATGATACAAATTGTGGATTATCATCTTTAATAGTAGGGATATGTAAATATAAACATAATTTTTCTTGGGCTTTTTTGTCCAAGGTTTTAAGATATTCCTTGATTAAATAATCTAATAAATTGGGAGAAGCTAAACTATAAGTTATATGATTATATTCTAAAATGTCCATCGCTAATTTATGAAAAGTAGTTATTTGACTTGGCACTGTAATTTTCTTTTTTAAATCATCAACACTTTTATTAGTAAATGATATAAGTAATATTCTACTTTGGGGATTATGCTCGTAAATATAATTTACTTTATGCATTATGGTCGTCGTTTTGCCACTGCCGGGTCCTGCGATTACTAATAAATCACTTTGCGAAGTAACAATCGATTTTTGATATTCATCTAGATTCATAAGCCTACTTTCTAAATTCATATCATTCTTTTTTAGTATAGCAAATTGTAAAGGAGCTGACAATTTATTTTCTTGCAATTGATTAGGGATTATAATAAATATAGGGTGTTTGTAATGAATAAAACAAAGAAAGTAGTAGGCGTTGCTTTTATTGAAGATGGCAAATTATTGATTGTGCAATCTGTTAGGAGTAGCAAAAATAATGTTTGGACTTTAGTCGGGGGTGGCGTTGAAGAAGGCGAAACAGAAGTAGAGGCTGCAATACGGGAAGTAAGTGAAGAAATTCACAATAACTTTAGTATTAAAGAAGAAGATTTAAAACCTTTAATGTGTTTTAAAGAAAGTGCCTCATCAGATCCGGAAGTAGAAATTATGATGACAATGTTTTTGTGCCATAAAAAAATAAATACCTATTTTTCTCGTGATGTTGAAATATTGCATTATCATTGGTATAAACTAGGCGATACTAATTATAAACTATCATCGGCAATAAGAGATCATTTTATTCCTTTTGCAATTAATGAAGGTTTATTATATTAAAGGTCTTTTTTTGTGTTATTATATAAGTGGAGGTAATTATGGCAAAAGTTGAAGTTGTTTTAGGTTTAAATTATGGCGATGAAGGAAAGGGTAAAATATCTACCTTTCTAGCACAAGACAGTGATGTAGCATTAAGATGTACTGGGGGAAATAATGCTGGTCATACTGTTGAATTTAATGGGGCAAAAATAATATTTCATTTAATTCCTTCAGGTATTTTAAATAAGAATACCGAAGCTGTTATAGGTAATGGTGTAGTAATTGATCCTAGAGTTTTATTTGAAGAAATAGAGGTTCTAAAAGCAAACAATGTTGATTTAAAAAAATTACATATTAGTACAAGAGCTCATTTGATATTTCCTTATCATCTTTTGGAGGATAAACTTTATGAAGAATTAAAAGAAGATGATAAAGTTGGTACAACAGCGCGAGGTATCGGTCCATGTTATATGGATAAAGCCAATCGTATTGGGTTAAGAGTCATTGATATGTATAGTGATACTTTTGAAAAGAAATTAAGAAGAAATATTAGAAATAAAAATAAAGTATTTGAATTATTTGGTTTTGAACCTGTTGATGAAGAAAAAATTGTAAAAGATTATCTGAACTATCGTGATATGATGAAACCGTATGTAATAGATACAGTAGCTTATTTACATAAAGCTATTGATGATAATAAAAAGATAATTTGTGAAGGTGCTCAAGCAACTGGTCTTGATATGGATTTAGGAGATTATCCTATGGTAACTTCGTCTAATCCTACTATTGGGGGTATCCAAACTGGAAGTGGACTAGGTGCAAAGGATATAACTAATGTTTATGGTGTATGCAAAGCTTATGCTTCCCGGGTAGGCGAGGGTCCATTTATTACTGAACAAGCTAATGAAACGGGTGATTTAATTAGAGAGCTAGGCCATGAGTATGGTGCTACGACCAAAAGACCTCGAAGATGTGGTTGGATGGATTTAGTTGCTTTAAAATATGCTGTTAAAGTAAATGGTATTACTGCTCTTGCTCTTAACCATTTAGATACTATAGGTAAACTAGGTAAAGCTAAATTATGTGTCGGTTATAAACTTGATGGTATAATATATGATGAGAGTAATGACGCTATCATTGGTAGAGAAGATGAAGTAGAACCGGTTTATGAAGAATTTGCCACGGACTTTGACATTAAAGGTGAAAAAAACTATGATAATTTGCCGGAAAATGCTAAAAAATATATAGAAAGAATTGAAAAACACTTAAATATTCCCGTTAAGTTTATTGGTACGGGTCCTGATAATGATGATATGATTATTAGATAATACTCCTGAAAAAAGGAGTATTTTTTTTAGCTTACTTTTGTAATTTTTGATAATATTTATTATTGGCTATTAATTTTTTATGAGTTCCTTTACCGACCAATCGGCCATTATCAATAACAATGATTTCATCAGCCATTTTCATAAGCGCAGGTTTATGAGTAATCATTAAAATAGTGTGATCTTTCTTTAAATCTTTTAATATATCAATAATTTGTTTAGAAGTATTGATATCTAAAGAAGAGGTAACTTCATCAAATAATAATACTTCGGATTTTGAAAGTAAAGTTCTAGCAAGGGCTAGTAATTGCTTTTGCCCACTGGATAAATTTTCAGCATCACTAACTAATTTTGTATTATAGCCATCTTTTAAACTCATGATATAATTATGAATTCCTGCTCTTTTGCAAGCAGTTATTTGATGATCATGATTAGAATCTACTAAATTTAAGTTTTCTCTTATACTCATGTCAAAAATAAATGGCTTTTGAGTAACTATTGAAACATTACTAGAATAGACCTCTTGGGTATAATCATATATATCTTCATCATCTAATAGAATTTGGCCTTTATTAGCCTTGTATAAGCGTAGTAGTAATCTAAATATGGTCGATTTGCCACTGCCACTTTTTCCAACAATTGCTGTAAATGATTGTGGAGCGATTTTAAAACTAACATCTTTCATTATTTGCTGTCTGTCGTAGGTAAAAGATACATTTTTAAATTCTATTTTACCCTTTATGTCATCGTTATTTATAGAACCAAACTCAAGCATATTCTTAGTCTTATAATTTAATATTTTATAAATTCTATCAACTCTTGTAGAATTACATGATATTTCATCTAAACTATTATATAATTTTTCTAGTTCGGTTTGAATATTTTCGTAATAGCCAATAACTAGTACTAGTGTTGCAACCTCGTATTTTCCATTTAATATTAAATAAATTAAAATAAGATAGATTATTATTTTGCCAAAACCTAATATCGAAGGAATTAAAACCCAAACATTGTTATAATACTTTCTTTTTAAGAAATAATTTTCTTTCCATAATTTTTTATATTTTTCAAGATAAGTATTTAAGTCATCTTGCATATTAAATGACTTGATTTCCTTATTGCCATCTAAAACTTGGCCCATTAAGCCAGATATATCATCTTGATTCTTAGTTTGCAGTGCTAAATAATAATCTCTTTTTTTCATATTTCGACTAACCGCAAATAAGGAAAGTATATTTAACCCTAGAGCAATTATACCAATATAAACGCTAACTGTTGTAAGTATTATTAAGGCAATAATAACACTTATAATCTCTGTTATGGCTTCAAATGCTTGATTAGGAACTTGCATTGCTTTGCCAACATCATTAAAAGCAGTATTAACGATATTAGCAGTCGAAATATTTTTGGAAAAATTTTCATCATAGGCTGTTACTTTATTTAAAATTAATTCTTGTAACTTATTATGGGTAAATACGGAGTTATTCGCATAAGATACAAAATTATAATGACTAAATAGTACATAGAGCAAACTAGAAACTAAAAACATTATTGCCCAAAGAAAAGTTGTCAAAAAATCTCCTTTAGTGGCATAATCAACAATCCTTGAGGTTGCATAGGGAATAGCTAAAAAAGAAATACTTTTTAAAAAAGCTGAAAAGAATAAATGAAATAATAGCTTTTTATTATTAGCTCCTAAACCAAAAAATTTCTTAACTATTAAATAATATCTTTTAATCATTATTAAACAACTCCATTTTACTAGGCGATTTTCTTGACTGTAACATTTGATATATTTCATTTCTTTCAATTAATTCTTTGTGTGAACCAATATCAACAATTTTCCCTTTATCAAGTACAACAATTCGATCAGCAGTACGCATTAAATCAGGTTTTTTCGTAATCATTATGATAGTGTGTTCTTTCTTTAAGTTAGCAATTAATTTAGGAACTAATTTTGCTGTGTCGGGATCTAAGGAAACAGTTATATCATCTAATAAAACTATTTCTGCATCCGAAAGAATTGTTCTCGCGATGGAAATCATTTGCTTTTGGCCTCCAGAAATATTACTACCATTTTCTCTTAAAATCGTATTATAACCATTTGGCAGTGTTTCAATAAAATCATGAATACCAACTTTTTTACAAGCCTCTATTTGATGTTCAATATTATCATCCACAAAATCTAAGTTTTTTCTTATACTCATATTAAATATAAAAGGTTTTTGATTAACTATAGAGACATTATTTGAATAAGCTTTTTGAGAAAAAGCAAATATATCAATATTATCTAAAGTTATTTTGCCTTTAGTTGGTTCGAATAATCTTAAAAGCAAATTAAACATCATCGTTTTACCACTGCCTGTTTCTCCAACAATAGCTAAAACTTCATTATGATGTACTTTAAGGTTAATATTACTTAATACAATTTTATTTTTAATTTTAAGACTAACGTTTTTAAACTCAATATTTCCATATATATCATTATTATTAATAGTACCAAAATTGATACTTTGTGAATTATAATTTAATATATCATTAACTCTGTTTACAGCAGTATTTACTTCTCTAATAGTCGAGGTTGCGGTGATAAGGTCATTGATATAATTAACTAAATACTCATGATAAGAAACAATTAATACTAATACACTAACTTCTATTTTGCCATTATACATTAATAAAATTAAAATTGTATAAAGAAAAAATCTAAAGATATAAATAATAAATTTTACATCATTATCTCGGATGGTAAAATAATGTCTTTTAGTTTTATAATTTTTCGTAAATTTATTTTGAATGGCTTTTAACTTGTTAAAAAGTTTTGGCAACATATTAAATGTTTTTATTTCTTGTAATCCTGATACTATTTGCGTAAGTAAGGTGCTGTATTTATCATCTTGGACTACAACTTTATTATGATAAAAGTTTATTTTTCTATCAGAATTATTTCGAACAATAATATACAAAAAAGCAAAAATAATCAATATTATACATAGATATATATTATAAATAGCAACAATTATAAGGACAGCAATTATTTGCACAAGCCCCATTAATAACTCGGAAATATTATCATTCATATCGCCTATTTCAATAATATCGGAATTAATAGAATTCATTAATCGCCCTTTACTTATTAGTCTTGTAAAGTTGTTGTCTACACTAATTAATTTATTTAATATTTTATTGGTTAGTTTATCATATACATAGCTTACATTAAAACCATATATACACCAGTTAATATATAAAGCAGTAATATATAAAATATAGGTAAGGAAAAATATTCCTAAAAAACTATAAGTCATTACAGTGTTATTTAAAGTTAAATATTTTATAATTAAGGAGGCAATAAGTGGTAATAAAAGGGAAAAACCTTTATAAAAAAAGGCTGATAAAATCATTATTACGACATATTTTATTTTTAATTCTGCTAATCGTAAATAATCTTTTATAAAGTTATAATACTCTTTTATCACGACTTTTACTCCTTCTATTATTTATGTTAATTATAACAAATTTCATTGTTTTTTACATGGGCTTTTATTAAACTTGTTTGCAAAGAACAAAAATTTACGTTTAAGAAGTGATTACTTTATTAAGATGACGTGTTATAATAAAAGACAAGAAAACCTTATGAATTTTGCGAGCTTAAATGAAATGATTGCCTATATAGAGGATAATCTTGATAATAATATTGACTTTAAAAAGATTAGCCAAATAACTAATACTAATATATTTATTTTGCAAAGAATATTTAATTTTTTAATGGGTATTACGATTAATGAATATATCAAAAAAAGAAGATTAAGCAAAGCCTTTGAAGATATTCGTAATACTGATTTAAAGATTATCGATATAGCTTTTAAATATCAATATAATTCGCAAACATCTTTTAATCGAGCCTTTAAAAAAATGTTTTCTATAGCGCCAACTGAATGTCGGAAGAGAAAAGGAAAATATCAACTATTTCCAATGGCATATTTTGAACCAAATGAAGATAATTACAACTTAGATTATCAAATTATGAAAATGGATTCTTGCGTGTTATATTGTTACCATATTTTTTCTGATGATGAAGATGAACTACTATATGAAATTAAAAAACTCTATGAAATACTAAAGCAAAGTGATATTTACTTAGAATTTAATAAAGTAGGAATGTATGGTATCCATGTTAAAGAAAACAATATGTTCCATTATTATTTAGGATCGACTAAATATTATCCTGACTTAGAAACATTTGCGTTACAAAAAGGGAATTATATTATCTTTAAATTACCCTCTAGGAGACAACAAGATATAGTTAATTTAGAATGTAAAATCAGTAGGCAATGGGTACCAGCTACTAATTACAAGGTTAATAAAAAAATTAAAATTGAAAAATATCAAGGGGAGTATTGCTATATATATTTATTTGCTGAATAACTTAACAATTTTGATATTTAAAATGTAAAGAAACATACGATAAATTATTTTACAATTTATATGGTGGAAGTATGTTTAAAAGAATTATTGATGTAACAAGAAATTATTTTTCTTTAGTGAAATTTAAAAATAAGTATTTAATTACCTTTATAATCGTTGATTTATTGAATGCTTTACTTAGTTTATTCATTCCTTTTTTAGCATCTTTAATTGTAGAAAACTTGACAAACAATTTATATCATCAGTCTTTTATATGCATATTAATTTTAGGCTTTATATTTTTAGCTAATAACTTGGGATCATATTGTACTAATTGGTGCTATGCTAATTTTTTAAAAGGCACTTATGTAGATGTTCACTCTCAACTTGTAGATAGTTTGTATAATTATGATGAGGAATATTTTCGCAAAATACCTATTGGGAAAATAATTAACTCGTCTAATATGGATATAATCAATATTGGTGAAATTCCATCTTTCTTATTTGAACTAGTTATAGAGGTTGTAAAATTATTAGTTATCTATTTTATATTTGCTAGACAAAATTTTTTACTTGCTTTATATGTAATTATTATAGATATTATTTATTATATTTTAGCTACAAAGTGTAATGAAAAAAGTAATTATTATTTAAAAAAACAGGCTTTATATGCTGATAAACTATCAGGAATGTTATCTCAAATTTTAAATGGCTTAAAAGATATAAAAAGCTTTAATTTTAACAATAAACTTAATAATAAATTAGATGGATATCGTAAAAGATGGCAAGAAAATTATTTTTTGAAAAGAAAATATTACTTTACAAGAAAAACAATTGTAAGTTTACTTATTCATTTTGGTAATATTGGTCTTTATTTAATGCTAATGTTTGCCCTTATCAAGGGTAATATGTCCATAGCAGTATTTTTATTGCTTATATCTTATTATACTAAAACTAAAGAATCAATAGATATTATAATGGGTTTTGATGCTTCAATTAGGGATGAATCAGTATCTTTAGATAGGGTAAAAGAATTAATTGATTATGGCAATAATATGCTTAAATTAGATGGTTCAAATCAAAATGATAATATTATTGGCCTTGTAGAATTTAGAAATGTTTACTTTAATTATTCTAACCTTCCGGTTTTAAAAAATATTTCTTTTACAGCTAATCCCCATGAAGTAACTACAATAGTAGGTAAAACAGGCGTAGGTAAGACAACTATTTTTAATTTGCTTTTAAAACTCTATAAAATTGATAAAGGACAAATTTTAATTGATAATTTAAATATTTATGATTATTCAAAAGATGTTTATAATTCAAATATTAGTATCGTAAATCAAAAAACTTTTATTTTTGATATGAGTATTAGAGCTAACTTAGCTTTGGTGGATGCTAATAAAGAACATCAAATAGATGCTTGTAAAAGGGTAGGAATCCATGATTTTATAATGTCTTTACCCGCGGGGTATAATACGATATTAAAGCAAGATGCCAAGAATATAAGTGGTGGGCAAAAACAACTTTTGTCATTGGCTCGAGCATTATTAACAACATCGGAAATAATACTATTAGATGAAGTAACATCTTCTTTAGATCCCAATTCATTAAATAAAATAATTAGCTTGCTTGAAGATTTAAAAACGGATCATACCATCATTGTTATTACGCATAATCTGGAAATGATGAAAGCCTCTGATAAAATAGTTGTTTTGTGTAATGGTAAAGTTGATGGTATTGGCACTCATAAAGAATTAATTAAAAATAATGAAGTTTATATAAAATTGCACAACAAAAATTAATTATCTTGTTTTAAGAGCTTTTCTTTTAAACCATCCTCCATATTTATTTTGGTAGGTATTATATATTTGGCATTAATTTTATTAGATATTAAATTAGTGATTATTTTCATGGCTCTTGCTCCATCAAACCATAAAGGATTGTCGCTTTTTTGACGTATTTTATCTAAAGAGGTCGTAAGGGCATCATGATCATAATCGTCACTCATTTCTTTTGTTAACATATATTTTTGATTTTCAGCTTGATATAATTTATTTTCTAATAGTTTATATCCAGCAATATTATACCAGTATAAATGATCTCCGCCTGCCAAAATTAATACATCAGCATTAATATTTATGTCTTTAACTAAATCGCTAGCATAGTCATATACTTCGGCAAAGGTACAATCAGGAATATCAGCTTTTAAACCGCTAAATTTTTGTGAGATATCAACAACCCCAAAATCATAATATTTATTAGCTAGAATCTTTTTGTTATTTACAAATATTAGTTCAATAGAACCACCACCACCAATAAATATGCAGATATTACCTTTATATTGTATATTACTATAGCAACCCAAAGCGGTATATTTAGCTTCATCTTCTTGAGATACTACTTCTATTTCTAAATGATATTTATTTTTGATTTTTAAATTAATATCACTTAATTCTTCAAAAGTAAGTTTGCGAAATATACTGCAACCATAAATATGAATGTCATCAGTATATTCTAAAGCCTTGTCTATTAAAGTATATAATTTATTTATATCAGCTTCAGCAATTTTATGATTTATATTATAATTTTTTTTGAATTCGATAGTTGTATTGTTCTCATATATCATTTTCTCATCTTCGTAAATATGGGTTTTAGTATTGCTACTTCCAATTTCAATAATAGCAAATTTTTTCATCTTTCCTCCTATAATTTATAGATGTTTATATAACCTAATTTAAAGCTTTCTCTATGGATTTAACTAATTTTCTGGCTTCCTTATCATTGATTTTAGTTGTTGTGGTTTTGCAATACGATAGGTTATACTCTTGTTATATCATGGACATTTACTTTGTTAAAAATAATTCTAGTAAAGTTTTCTTATCATACTTTTGAAGTAAAGTAAGAAGGATTATCATATTCCATGAAATATCTCGTTTTAGTAGTTTGTTTGATTTTAAAGTCTAATTTTTGGTATAAATTTAAAGCAGGAGTATTTTCTTTGTAGACCCATAAATAGGCTTTGGGACTAGTATTTAAGATATTAGTTAATATATTTGTGCCAATTCCTTTTCTTCTATAATTTGCGTTTAGATATAATTCACTTATCAAAATTCCATCTTCATATTTTTCTAATAATAGGCATCCAACTTTTTGCTTATTAATTATTATAATTTTATAATCGTTAATTTGAGTCGGAACAGTAGTATCGACATAATTAGTTATTTCATCAATTTCTTCTTTAGGTAAATCTTTAGCATAATCTAAAATAGTCTTTAACTTATATGATTTTAATAACTTTAAATCATCTTTAGCTGCAGGTTCTAATTTATAGTTTATATTGTCTCTCATTAGAAAATCTACCTCTTTTCTTTAATTATAGTATAAACTAATTTAATTGCAAATCATATTACTTTTAATACTTTTTCAAAACTATTTGCATTAAATAAGGCATATAAACAATTATCAATAGTAGCATTATAAGTGGCATAAAATTTAGTAAATAGCTTATATCTAAACATGTATGAAAATTTTGGAAATCTTTTAGAATTATTACTTTTATCTTCTTTTCTTTTTTTCTCTTGAACAAGAAAAATTAATTAATATTCCTGTATCCTCATAACCAGCATTTTTATATGCTCTATTAGATGGTATATAATGATAATCTGTATATAACAATGGAATCAAACCTCTTGCTATTAGGTCATTCGTCATACAATAAATTAAATTCGCCGCATATCCCTTTCTCCGCTCATCAGTGGGAGTATAAACGTGAGATAATTTTGCTTGGCCATCTATTTCCTTATAGTTAGCCATACAAACTATTTTTCCGTTGCTATTTCGCCATACATAGAATTTATCTGATTCAAGCATTTGTTCAACATCAGTTTCAGCTTGCTCCATGCTAATAGGATCAACACCGTTCATCTCTTGACTATCATCAAACCAATATTTAACTAAAATTGATTTGTCTTTCATAGTAGGAGTAGCCATTTTACCATCGCATTCTTTTGGTTTTATAGTTTTCCTGCAATATAAAGTGCCCATTTCAAAATAATCTTCAGGATTTAATTTATCAAAGCCATCACTAATTAATAAATCATATAATTCTTTTTTACAGGTAAATTTATCTTTCTCACTATCAGTTAAATATAATTCTATTGCTTGTTTAATCTCTTCAAGTTTTTCAATATCAAAATTATCTTTAGTCCAAATCCAAGTAGGCCATCCAATTGCTCCACGACATATAATGTAATTTTCCTCATCACTATATAAAACAACTGTTTCGCATTTTAAATTTTGAGATATAAGAAAAAACTTATATTTATCTTTTTGAAACTCTTTTGAATAAAAAATTTTATTGTTTACATCTATTTTTTTCATCTAATTTCACTCCATTCAAATATTCTATAACCATTGTATCACAATAAATATTAAAAAAGTTTTAGTTTTAAAGTTCTCGCATTAAAAAATGGATGTCTAATAAGAAAATAAATAATAATGTATAATTGTTCACGGGCATTATCTTTCGTTTTAAAATAAATAACCAGTAGAGGATTAAATTAAAATTCAAATTATAAAAGCTCGAGTTTCAAATTATAAATGGTGCGACAAAGAAAAAGATATCAATAATTTTTATTTGTTATTTTTTTGTTGCAAAATCAACTTTTTAGGGCTGTCCTCATCACCTAATAATTCTTGTATTTCATTTTTTCATTAGCTAATATTTCACTTAATCCTTCGTCATCTTCAGCAATCAATTTATAAAGTGTTGACCAACTACTAGAATTATTTTGCTTTTTTCTATTGCCTGTTTTAATGCCAATGCTTTTGTAGAAAAATCCAAAATAACTATTTAAAAATTCTTTACCATTTATTTTGCTTTCTATTATTCTATAAAATAATATCTCTGTTATAGTGTCCTGAAATACAAAAAAACTTTCTAAATCATTTCTAGTAGCAAAGAAATCGTTTAATTTTTCTCCTTTAAAGATTCTTTCTCCATGTAACGTCATTATACAGTTATTATCATACCAAGTGTATTCATTATAGGGGCGTACTATTAATTCTAATAGATTTTTAACGTTATTAATAATCCTAAAGTTTTTGACAATAATTAAGTTTGTTCCATCTATTAATTGAATGCTGTCAGATTCTATTCCAAAATAATGTAAAATTATCCCTTTTGGAGTTTTATCTTCACATTCATTTATCATCTGTGTAGTAATAATTGGTATATTAATTAAATATCCATTACTTAAGGGAGAAATATCAAATAATATTTTTTCCATATTTTTTGTTTCTTTAGAAATAAATATAATATGAAAAACTTCATTATTTCTATGTAAAGAAACATTTTCTTTTATTTCTTTTCTTAAGGAATTTCTTTTGTCTCTAGAAATTTGTCTATCGTGTTTTAGTTGCTTGTCTAATTTTTTCTGTTTTTTACTCATATGTCACCTTTATAATTAGCTAATGGCTTTCTGCCCATTTACAAATATGTTTTCTAAATTACATAAAATAAGTAAATGTTTTAAATCGGTATAATCTCGGATATTTCCATCTATATCAGGATTTTTATCTCGCCATTCTTTTGCAGTCATCCCAAATAAAGCAACATTTAAAACATCAGCTTCTTCAGCGTACACATATTGTTTTGGTTTTTCAGTTAATTTAGGAATAATATTTTCTTTTATTGAATTGGTATGAATATGGTAATTAGATTTAGCAAGCATTCTACTAGCTGTCCAATCAACTTTATATTGATATGCTTCATTCTTTTTTAATCTTTCAAATTCTTGGATAACATACAATTTAAATTCTGGGGATAACCAACTTGCAAATTCTAAAGCTATATCACTACAAGCATACGTTCCACCATTATTGCCGGATTTAGATATTATTCCGATTGCATTGGTTTCGTTAATCCATTTTTGTGGTGATATTTTAAATTTATTACTACCAGCTTCATTTTTAAACGTGTCGAATTCGACACCTTTGAAGTTTTCATTATTTAATTTTTCCCACAATCCTAAATAAGCAATAACATCTCTATTTCTCATCCAAGTTTGAATAGGGTATCTTGGATCATCTTCATCAGCATATCTAGCCAAATCTGTAAGAGAGATATATTCTTTATTTCCTATTCGTATAACATTAATTCTATTATTATTCACATTAATTTCTGATTTTATTATTTCTTTATTCATAGTGCCCCCTTAATTACTAAAATCATTTTATCATAACTTGTTGAATAATAAAACTCGAACTTATCAATAATTTAAAAAGTCCGAGTTTTTTATCATACTGGTGCCGACAGAGGGAATCGAACCCCCAACCTACTGATTACAAGTCAGTTGCGCTACCAATTACGCTATGTCGGCAAAAAATAAAATGGTGGGCGATATAGGACTCGAACCTATGACCCCCTGCTTGTAAGGCAGGTGCTCTAACCAACTGAGCTAATCGCCCACATTTGAGTGGTTGTCTTCTTCAAGACAATTAAAATTATACTATATAAAATTCTAAAGTTCAATATCTAATTTCTAAATTTTGCTATTTTAAGTAATATTTTAGTGTTAAATTTAATGAAAAGATTTTAACAAATACATCTACACTCGCAAATAAATTTATTTGTTTTTTTATACAACAGACTTAAATAAAGTGTTTAAAAAATAACAGTTTTAAATTAATTTGTTTAATAAGTTACACATATCTAATAATTGATGATTGAACTAGTGGTATAAAAATACTAAATTATTAATAGAAATTATTTATATTGAATATTTTGGCCAAATGAGGTGAGTTTGTTGGAAGAAATAATAGATATAAAAAATTTAAAGGAAATGTTAGATAAAACAAGAGATAGATTTCAAGATGATGTGGCATATAAAATAAAAGAAAATAATGAATATAAGACAGTTACTCATAAAGAAGTAAGAGATAAAGTTCAATACTTAAGTGCTAAAATCATTGATGTGGGTTTTAAAGGTCAAAAAATAGCTGTTATGGGCGACAATTCAATGAATTGGGAAATTGCTTATTTAGCTATCTGTTATAGTGGAGCAATTGTTGTGCCAATAGATAAAACTTTGCCATTAAATGAAATTGAAAGAATTATCCGGATATCTAATGCTATAGCGGTTTTTTCTTTTCCAAAAAGATATGCTGATTTTAAAAATATTCGTAATCTAAAAGCTAATAATTTAGAATATGTTTTTTCTTTAGATGAAATAGATAGTTTATGTAAAGAAGGTAGTAAATCATATAAAAAAGATAGTAATAAATATAACGTCTTAATTAATCCTAAACAAATTGCTAGTTTGCTTTTTACCTCAGGAACTACCTCTAAATCGAAAGTTGTAGCCTTAACACATGAAAATATTTGTACTAACTTAAGAGACTTGTCTTTCAGAATGCAGATTGAAAAAAGTGATATCTTTTTATCTTTTTTACCCGTTCATCATGCCTTTGAATGTACTTTTGGTTTTTTACTGCCTATGTACTGTGGCGCGTGCATTACTTTTGCTGATGGAGTAAGACATATAATTGATAATCTTAAAGAATACCATGCTAGTATTATGGCGTGCGTTCCCGCAGTATATGAAAATATTTTAAAGAACATTAAGCGCAATTTAGCTAAAGAAAACTTATTAGATGATTATTTGTCAAAAATAGAAATGGCTCATACTACATCTATGGATAAACGAAAAGAAATGTTTAAAGAGATTCATAATATGCTGGGCAATAATATTAAATACCTAATAAGTGGGGCTGCTTACTTAAATGAAAATATTGAAAAAGAATTTCGTGAGTTTGGCATTAATCTTATGCAAGGGTATGGTCTTACGGAAACATCGCCCGTTATAAGTATGTGTTCTAATTTAAATTATCATTTAGGCTCAGTAGGAAAACCTCTTGATGGGGTAGAAGTTAAAATAGATTCACCAAATGCTGATGGTGTAGGCGAACTTATTGTTAAAGGTAAAAGTGTAATGCTTGGTTACTACCAAGACGGTAAAATTGATCGTTCATCTTTTAAAAATAATTATTTTTACACCGGGGATTTAGCTAAAATAGATAAAGACGGCTATATCTATATATGTGGTAGAAAAAAAGATACAATAGTTTTAAAAAATGGTAAAAATATTTATCCTGAAGAAATAGAATATCTGATTAACAGAGTTTCAGGAGTTAAAGAATCTTTAATATATAGTTTAACCGAAGATAAATCGGATGTCAGAATAAATGCCAAAATAGTTTTTGATCGTAAGATTATGGCGGAAAATTATCATGTTCAAAGTGATCAAGAAATTTATAATATTTTATTTGATGAAATAAAAAAGATAAATAAAACGATACCAGAATATAAAGCTATAAAAGGAATAGTTTTAACAGAAGAACCACTTATAAGAACATCAACCAATAAACTAAAAAGGCAAGAAAATATTCTGGCTATTAATGCTGTATAAAGGAGATTATATGAAAGGTATAAAATTAGGTAATAAAAAGGCAAAGTATCCTATTATTCAAGGAGGAATGGGAGTAGGCATTTCTTTACATAAACTTGCCGGAACCGTTAGTAAAGAAGGTGGGATTGGCGTAATATCAACCGCGGATATTGGCTTTAAAGAAAAAGATTTTAAACAAAATAGTCTTAAAGCAAATCTAAGGGCTATTGGCAAAGAAATAAAAGCGGCTCGTAAAATCGCTGGTAAAGATAAAATATTAGGTGTAAATGTTATGACTGCTTTAAGAAATTATGCTGAAATAGTCAAAGAATGTGTCAAAAATAAAATTGACTTGATTATTTCGGGTGCAGGTATTCCCAAAGAGCTTCCTGAATATGTCAAAGGAACTAGCACTAAAATAGCTCCAATTGTATCATCACTTAGATGTTGTAAATTAATTGTTAAACATTGGATAGATAAATATAACTATGTACCCGATATGATTGTAATTGAGGGTCCAGAAGCAGGAGGCCACTTAGGATTTAAAGAAGAAGAGTTAAAAGAAAGCCCTTCTTTAGAAAATATTACTACCGATATAGTTTCATATATTAAAGATGTTGAAAAAGAAACGGGTAAAGATATCCCGGTTATTAGTGCAGGGGGAATATATGATAGTAAAGATATTAAAAAGTATTTATCTTTAGGAGCTACCGGTGTTCAACTGGCCACTAGGTTTGTAGCAACCAAAGAGTGTGATGCAGATATTAAGTTTAAAGAAGCTTATGTAAAAGCTAAGAAAGAAGATATTAGAATAATAAAAAGTCCTGTAGGGATGCCGGGAAGAGCATTAAATAATTCTTTTATTAAAAGAGTATATGAAAATCCGGAAAAAATAACAAAATGTTATGGCTGTATTAAAACCTGTGATATGACAAAAACTCCCTATTGTATTACTAAAGCTTTAATAAATGCAACTTTAGGTAATATGGATAATGCTTTAGTTTTCTGTGGATCTAATGTCCATAAAATAGATAAGATTATTTCGGTAAAAGAATTAATGAAAGAGCTTACAAGTGAACTTTAAAAATATTTTTCATTATGAAAAGATAGATTCGACGCAAAAAAAGGCGTGGGAGTTATACAAAAAGTCTTATAGTGAAGCTTTGATAACTGCTGATACTCAAACAAATGGAATCGGTACTCATGGAAGAAGTTGGATAACCGGTAAAGGTAATATTGCTTTATCAATGCTCTTTGCTTTAGAGGCTAGTATTACTTCTCTTGATAATTTAACTTATAAACTAGCCCAAATAATATTAGAAATATTTCATAATGACTACAAAATAGATTTAGATATTAAAATACCTAATGATCTTATGATAAATAAGCGCAAAGTCGGAGGCATCTTAGTAGAAAGTAAATTGCAAAAAGATAAAGTAAAAGCATTAGTGATAGGCATAGGCTTAAATATTTTAACTTATCCAGAAGATAGTAAAATAAAGGCTATATCAATATATGAAGCAACAAATAAAAAGATAGATAGAAATGAACTTATTAATAAAATATGTACGAATATTAAAAATGAATTACAAGAAAGGAATTTAATAAAATGAAAATAGGATTTTTATTTCCCGGTCAAGGATCACAATATGTTTCGATGGGTAAAGACTTATATGATAACTATGAAGAAGCCAAAAAGATATATGATCTAGTCGATGATATAACTTCTCTAAATATAAAAGAATATTCTTTTAATGGACCGGAAGACATTTTGAAAAAAACAAGTATTTGCCAATTAGCCGTTTTAACGCATAGTTTAGCAATCCTAAAAATATTAGAAAAAGAAAATTTAACTTGTGATATGAGTGCCGGCCTTAGTTTAGGAGAATATACGGCTTTAATAAACTCACAAGCCATATCTTTAGAAGATGGTATTAAACTTGTAAAAAAAAGAGGAGAAGTTATGGAAAAACTTGTTCCTAAAGGAAGTTACTTAATGGCAGCATTATTAGGTATAACAGATGAGGATGCTAAAGAGATATGTGAAAGCGTAAATGGCTTTGTAGTACCTGTTAACTTTAATTGCCCAGGCCAAGTTGTTATATCTGGCTATGAAGATAGTGTAAATAAAGCCGCAGAGCTTGCCAAAGAAAAAGGTGTAAGAGTAAGTATTTTACCAACCGCGGGTCCTTTTCACACAAGCCTATTAAAGGAAAGTGCTAAAGCTTTTGCTAGTGAATTAGAAAATATTAAAATAAGTATCCCTAAAAATAAGGTTGTTAAAAACCTTGATGGTACTATCTATACAGATGAGGATAATATCAAAGATATTTTAGAAAAACACATGATAAATCCAGTTCAATTTACGAAAAGCTTAAATACCATGCTTGATGAAAATATTAATGTATTCGTAGAAATTGGACCCGGTAAAACTTTAAGTGGTTTTATTAAAAGAACCGCTAAAGCAAAAGAAAAAGAAGTAAAGATATTTAATATATGTGATAAAGAAACTTTAGAAAATTTTATATCTTTTTATAAAGGAGAATCATTATGAGAAAAGTTGCTTTTATAACTGGAGCTACAAGAGGTATTGGTAAAGAAATAGCCCTTACTTTGGCTAGTGAAAATTATGATATTGCTGTAAATTATCGCACGATGAGTGATAGCGTTACGGCTTTAAAAAGTGATATTGAATCAAAAGGTGTAGATTGTTTGCTTGTAAAAGGTGATGTATCTTCCTATGAAGAAACGGAAAACATGATAAATGAAATAATAACTAAATGGGAAAGAATTGATGTACTAGTTAATAATGCGGGTATTACAAAAGATGGCTTATTAATAAGAATGTCTAAAGAAAATTTTAATGATGTAATAGCTACTAATTTAATGGGAACTTTTAATGTTACTAAAATGGTTGTAAGTCAAATGTTAAAACAAAAAGATGGCAAAATTATCAACATATCTTCGGTGGTAGGAATATCAGGAAACAGTGGGCAATGTAATTATTCAGCATCTAAAGCGGGAATTATAGGTTTTACTAAAAGCTTAGCTAAAGAACTTGGTAGTAAAAATATTTTAGTAAATGCTATTGCTCCGGGATATATTCAAACTAGTATGACCGATGGTTTAAAAGAACAAATAAAAGAGGACATTGCTAAAAATATTCCCCTTAAAAGATTAGGAAAGCCAAAAGATATCGCTAACTTAGTTAAATTTTTAGCAAGTGAAGATAGTTCTTATATAACAGGCCAAGTTATTCATGTTGATGGGGGACTATTAATGTAGGTGATGGTATGGAAAAAAGAGTTGTAATAACTGGGTTAGGTACAATTAACCCTATTGGCAATAATATAAAGGAAACGCTAGAAAGCATTAAAAATAGTAAATGTGGCATTGATAAAATAACTTATTTTAATACGGATAATTATCGAACTAAGATGGATGCTGAAGTAAAGGATTATGATCCTCTTAAATACTTTGATGCTAAAGAAGTGAAAAGACTTGATAAAGTATCACAATACGCCATGATCGCGGCAAGAGAAGCTTTTGCTGATTCAGGTATTACGCAAGAAAATACTGATTTTAATAACATAGGCGTTTATATTGGTTCAGGAATCGGGGGCTTTTCTACTATTCAAAAACAATGTGAAGTTAATTTTGCAAAAGGTAACAAAATGGTATCACCCTTTTTAATTCCTGCCTCTATTGCTAATATTCCAACAGGTAATGTCGCTATTGATTTAGGCCTAAAAGGTGAATCCATGAGCATTGTAACAGCTTGTGCATCTTCAACTCACTGTATAGGTGAAGCATACCGGAGTATTAAACATGGTTATGCTGATGTCATTTTAGCAGGAGGAAGTGAGAGTGCTATTTGTGAAGTTGGTATCGCGGGCTTTGAAAATATGCATGCTTTATCGCCAAGTGAAGATAAAACCAGAGCAAGCATTCCATTTGATAAAGAAAGAAACGGCTTTGTAATGGGCGAAGGGGCTGGAGTTCTCATTTTAGAAGAATTAGAACACGCCCTTAAAAGAAAGGCTAAGATTTATGCGGAAGTTATAGGTTTTGGCTGTACGACTGATAGTTATCATATTACCTCGCCAGATCCAAGCGGTGATGGGGCTAAAAGGTGTATGGAAAGAGCATTAAATGATGCTAATTTAAAACCAGAAGAAGTAGACTATATTAATGCTCATGGCACATCAACTCCTTTAAATGATAAAACGGAAACTAAAGCCATTAAAGAATTATTTGGGGATTACACTAGAGATTTACTTGTAAGTTCAACTAAAGGAAATACGGGCCATTTACTAGGTGCCACGGGAGCAGTCGAAGCTATAATTTGTACTTTAGCAATTAATAATTCTCTCGTGCCTCCGACAATAAACTATAAGGTTAAGGATGAAGAATGTGATTTAAATATTGTGCCTAATAAACCGGTAAATAAAGATATTAAAGTTGCAATGTCTAACTCCTTAGGCTTTGGTGGTCATAATGCCACAATTATAATTAAAAAATATGAGTAGGTGAAATAATATGGAATATGAAAAAATAAAAGAATTAATGCAAGATATGAGTAATTCAAAACTATCTTCAATAAATATTGAACTTGGCGATGGTACTAAAATAAGTATGCAAAAAAATAATAATGAAAAAGTTGCTGTAAGACCTCAAGAAGAAATAACGGAAGAAATAATAGCAATCAAAGAAGATGAGAAATACATTGTATCTCCCATGGTAGGAACATTTTATCTTAAACCATCCCCAACTTCAAATCCTTTTGTAACAGTAGGAAGTTCTATTAAAAAAGGTGATACTGTATGCATTGTTGAAGCTATGAAACTTATGAATGAAATAGAATCTGACTATGATGGAACTATAAAAGAAATTTTAGTAAATGATGGTACGCCCGTAGAGTATGGTACCAAATTATTTAGAATAGAATAGGTGATTTAAATGTTAGATAAAGAAGGTATTAAAAAAATAATTCCCCAGCGGGAACCATTTTTAATGATAGATGAAGTTGAAAGCTTTACTCCGGGTGAAAGTGCTACGGCTTATAAATATGTTGATAGTAAGGAACCATATTTTAAAGGGCATTTTCCTGATAATCCTGTTATGCCAGGCGTTCTTATTGTAGAAAGTTTAGCGCAAACGGGAGCTATAGCAATTTTATCTATGGAAGAAAATAAAGGTAAAAATGCTTTATTCGGTGGTATTAATAAACTTAAATTTAAAAAAGTTGTTAGACCGGGTGATAAATTAAAGCTCGAAGTAAAAATAATAAATCGTAAAGGACCTATTGGCATTGGCGAAGCTAAAGCTACTGTAGAAGGAGAAATAGCCTGTAAGGGTGAACTTACATTTGCTATTGTAGATAATAATGAATAAGATTTTAATTGCTAATCGCTCGGAAATAGCTGTCAGAATAATTAGAGCTTGTAAAGAAATGAATATTAAGACAGTTGCTGTTTATTCTGAAGCAGATAAAGATGCTATTCATACTAAACTGGCCGATGAAGCTGTATGTATAGGTCCTAGTGAATCGGCAAAAAGTTATTTAAACATGAAGAATATAATTGAAGCTGCCAATATTACTAAAGCGGATAGTATTCATCCTGGCTTTGGCTTTTTATCAGAAAACAGTTTGTTTGCTAAAATTTGTGAAGAAAGTAATATTAAATTTATAGGTCCTAGATCAGATGTTATTGAAAAGTTAGGTCAAAAGTCTAATGCTAAAAATATTGTTAAGAAATTGGGAATTCCGGTTATACCCGGATCTGATAAGTGTGTTACGAAAGAAAATGAAGCCAAAAAGCTTGCCGATAAGATTGGCTATCCCGTCATAATTAAAGCTGTCAGTGGTGGCGGGGGTAAAGGTATAAGAATTGTTTATGATCCGCAAAACTTTATTAATGATTTTAATTTAGTTAAAACGGAAGCTAAAATATCTTTTAATGATGAGTCAGTATATATTGAAAAGTATATTGAAAATCCTCGCCATATTGAAATTCAGTTTTTAGCAGATGAATACGGTAACGTGGTTCATTTAGGCGAAAGAGACTGTTCTATTCAAAGAAATAATCAAAAAATTATTGAAGAAACTCCTTGTATCGTTTTAAGTGATAAATTAAGAGATGAAATGGGAAAGGCTACGGTTAAGATAGCTAAAGCAGTTAATTATTCAAGCTGTGGAACTGTGGAATTTTTATTAGATAGTAGCAATAAATACTACTTTATGGAGATAAATACCCGCATTCAAGTTGAACATCCCATAACCGAAATGCGAACGGGAATTGATTTAGTAAAAAAACAAATTAAAATCGCCGCCGGGGAAAAATTAGACATTACGCAAAAAGACATAACTTTTAAAGGCCATGCGATTGAGTGCCGTATTAATGCCGAAAATCCTAAACAAAAATTTAGACCAAGTCCAGGCAAGATAACAGGGCTTTATATTCCGGGAGGTAATGGCATAAGAGTTGATACCGCTATCTATGATGGTTATGTTGTTCCCCCTTGTTATGATTCCATGCTTATGAAAATTATCGCTTATGGTACTAATCGTAATGAAGCTATTGCTAAAATGCGGAGAGCTTTAGAGGAACTTGTTATCGAGGGAATTGATACCAATCAAGATTTTCTATTAGAAATAATTCGTAATCCAAACTTTATAAGAGGCGAAGTAGATACTTCTTTCATAAAGAATAACTTTAAGTTATAAGAGGTGGTAATGATGGATGTTGATAAAATAAAAAAACGTAAATATCCAGTTCAAAATAAAAAAATAGTAATTGATATTCCTAAAGATAAATGGGAAAAATGTCCAAATTGTAAAGAAATTATTTATAAAACCGAGTTAGTTCAAAATAATGAAATATGTCCATATTGTAATTATTATTTTCGGATGAATAGTAAAAAAAGAATAGAACTGGTAACTGATGAAAATACTTTTAAAGAATTTAAACTTAATATTAAAACCAGTAATCCTTTGCATTTAAAGGATTATTTAAAGAAGCTTGATACTCTTTCTACGGATACAAATTTAGATGAAGCTGTTTTATGTGGCATAGCTAAAATAGATAAAGAGGATGTTGTCATTTGTGTGATGGATAGCTATTTTTTAATGGGTAGTATGGGTACTGTAGTTGGCGAAAAAATTACTCATGCAATTGAATACGCTACGAAAAATAAACTGTCTCTTATTATATTTTGCGCTTCAGGAGGAGCAAGAATGCAAGAAGGTATTCTTTCTTTAATGCAAATGGCTAAGACAACTGAAGCTTTAAGTAAACATGATGAAGCAGGACTTTTATACATATCCGTTTTAACTGATCCTACTTATGGTGGGGTAACCGCATCATTTGCTAGTCTTGGCGATATTATTATTGCCGAGCCTAAAGCTATGATAGGCTTTGCTGGCCAAAAGGTAATTAAAGAAACTATTAATAAAGAATTACCCGAGGGCTTTCAAACTTCTGAATTTTTATTAGAACATGGTTTTATAGATATGATAGTAGAACGAGATCATTTAAAAGAAATACTTGCCAAACTAATTAAATATCACAAGGGGGTTACTTATGAAAGCTAAAAGGGCTTGGGAGATAGTAAATATAGCTCGGGATCCTATGCGGAAAACCGCGCTTGATTATATTAATATTGTCTTTGATGAATTTATTGAATTACACGGTGATCGCTCTTTTAAAGATGATAAAGCTATTGTCTGTGGGCTTGCTAAAATAAATCATAATTACTACACCGTTATTGCTGAGCAAAAGGGGCGAACTACCAAAGAAAATATTGAGAGAAACTTTGGTATGCCTAATCCTGAAAGCTACCGTAAAGCCATAAGATTTATGAAACAAGCTGAAAAGTTTAAAAGACCAGTGATTACCTTTATTGATACCAAAGGAGCTTATCCCGGTATTGAAGCCGAACAACGAGGTCAAGGAGAAGCTATAGCTAAGTCAATGATGACTTTAGCTACATTAAAAGTCCCGGTAATTGCATTTGTCATTGGCGAAGGCTCATCAGGAGGTGCCTTAGCTTTAGGAGTTGCTAACAAAGTATATATGCTGGAAAATGCTATCTATTCGGTTATTTCTCCCGAGGGATTTGCTAGTATTGTTTGGAAAGATGGTAAAAAAGCGGAGGAGGCTTCTGAAAAAATGCGCCTAACCTCTAAAGATTTATACGAATTAAAGATAGTTGATAAAATTATTAAAGAATATGACGGTAATTCATATATTAAAGTTGCTGATGAAATTAAAAAATTAATATTACATAATACTTTAGACTATAAAAGTAAAGATTATAAAGATATCAAAGAAGAAAGATATCAAAAGTATAGAAATATGGGTGAATATATTAAAGATGTTAAACAATAAGCAAATATTAATCATAGGAATTAGGAATAAATGGAGTATTGCTTTTGGCATTGCTGAAGAAGCTTATAAACAAGGAGCTAAACTCATATTTGTTTATAAAGGAAAAGATAATGAAGATAAGATTAAAGAGTTAACTAAACCTTTTGCTAATAGCAAATATTATGACATCTGTGATATAGCAAACGAAGATGAAATGAAAAGAGTCATAGAAAAAATCAAAAAAGATAATGGTAAAGTTGATGGTATAGTTCATGCAGTAGCTCATGCTTATACTGATGATTTACATAATGACTTTATTAATACTTCTAAAGAGGGTTTTATTCATGCTTTAGATGTAAGTAGTTATTCCTTTGTAATGTTAGCAAGACTTGCTTTAGAATATGATTTTTTAAATGATAGTGCCAGTTTAGTTACGTTATCTTATTATGGCTCAACTAAGGTTTTGCCAGGTTACAATGTTATGGGCGTTGCCAAGGCGGCTTTAGAGTCTGAAGTTAGATACTTAGCCGAGAATCTTGGTAGACAAGGAATAAGAGTAAATGCTATTAGTGCCGGACCTATTAAAACTTTGTCTGCTAAAGGAATAAAAGATTTTAATAGTATGCTTGATATAGCTCAAAAGAAAAACCCAATGCAAAAAAATGTTACGCAACAAGAAGTGGGAAGTGCTGTAGTATTTATGCTAAGTACAATGTCATCAGGCATTACAGGTCAAACAATATATGTTGATCATGGCTATAGTATTATGGGCATATAATAGGTTAATAACCTTTTATATAGAAGAAAGGAGGATAAAAGATGGAAGAAATTTTTGCCGGTGTTAAAGAGGCTGTAGCAGAAAATCTTGGTATTGATGAAAAATTAATTACAATGGATTCTGCTTTCATAGATGATTTAGGAGCCGATTCTTTAGATATCGCGGAATTAATCATTGCTTTAGAAGATAAATTTGGTATCTCAATAAGTGATGAAGATGCTCTTAAAATTGTCAGAGTTAAAGATGCCGTAGAATATGTTAATAATGTTAAGAATAATAAATAATATCATATTAGTGAGGTGCTTATGAAAAAAGATCACAATTTTATGTATAACTTTTTTAAGATAATATTTAAGTTTCCTTTTTGTTTATATTATTTACCTAAATGGGAAAATAAAGAAGTTATTCCTAAGGAAGGACCCATTATCTTTTGTGGTAATCATCGTCATTTGTATGATCAATTCTTACCAATGATTGCTACAAAACGGATAATTCATTATATGGCTAAAAAAGAATACTTTGATGGTAAGTTTGCTTGGTTTTTTAAAGCTACGGGTTGTATAAGTGTTAACCGAAGTATTAAAGATGTTAAATCAGCTTCGCAAGCTATAAGAGTTTTAAAAAAGGGATATGCGTTAGGTATTTTCCCTGAGGGAACGCGAAATAAAACTAATGAGGTATTATTACCCTTTAAAAAAGGGGTTGTATCGCTTGCTCAAAAAACCGGCGCTACAATCGTTCCTTTTGTCATAACCGGAAAATATAAATTTTTAAAAGGAAAATTAAAATGCACTTTTTTAGAACCTCTTAAAATTAATAAAGAAGATGATCTTGATAAAGTAAATGAAACTTTACATAATATGATGTTAAAAGCAATAGAAAAATCTGTTAAATAGTAAATAGCAGATTTTTTATTTTAAAAGATAATCTTCAATAACATCATTAATATATTTGCCAATTTCATCTAATGATTTATTTGACTTACCTCGAAAATATTTTAAGAATAGACTAACACAACCATCAGTAAAAAACGAGATTTTTAATTCTTTATCACTACCTTTAATAATATCAATTCGATTTATTTTTTCATAGATTATTTTATTAAGTTTTTCAATAAACATCAAAGGTTCTTTACTCGAAGCAATTAAATGATATATTTCTTCATTATTTTTAAGATAACTAATAACTTTATCAATATATTTTTTTATATTTTCCGGATTATCAATATCATCTTCATTAAAATTAACGAGATTTAAGGTATCATCTTGAATTTCTTTAGCGACATCATAAATATTATCATAATGAGTATAAAAAGAAGATCTAGTAATACCTGCTCTTTGGGCAAGTTCCGTAACAGTTATAGACGATAATTCTTGCTTTTCAGCCATCAATTTAGCAAAAGCTTCCTTGATATTTCTTTGGGTATTGATAGATGATACATTGATATTTTTAACTTTCATATTCTTCGTCTTCTTTCTAAAACATTATATATTTTAGACTAAATTTAAACATATGTCAAAATTTTGACAATATCAATATAATTGTTCTTTAAATATTTTTTATTTTGCATATATAATACTGAATGGTTTTAAGAAAGAGGGAATATTAAAATGCGGAAAATTACTGACTTCATTGTTGAAAAAAGATATTATATCTTAGTAATATTTATAGTATTATCTATTGGCTGTTTATTTCTAAGCAGTAAAGTAAAAATCAATTATGATTTAACCCGTTATTTACCGGAGGATTCTTCTACTAAAATAGGTGTTGATATCATGAATGAGGAATTTAGCACTAACGAAAGTAGTACTTTAGCAGTTATGTTTACAAATCTTAAAGATGAAGAAAAAGCTGATGTTAAAGAGTATTTAAGCACCATTGATAATGTAACAGAAGTTTTATATGATGAAAGTGAAGATTATAATAAAGATGAGTATACCTTATATAAAATAACCGTAAGTGGATCGGCTGATTCTGATACTGCCAGCAAGGTTTATAAAACGATTCATGATAAATATGAAGATTATGAGTTTGCCACTTCTGGAGATGTTTCAACTTATAATGCGCCTGTTCTTAAAATTTGGGTTGTTGCATTAGCTATTTTTAGTGCAATGGTTATACTTATTATTATGTGTGATTCTTATGTGGAACCATTTTTGTTCTTATTTGTTATCGGCCTTGCCGTTTTCTTAAACAAAGGAACAAATATTTTCTTCCCAAGTGTTTCAAATATAACTAATTCTATCTGTGCAATTTTACAAATGGCCCTTTCAATGGACTATTCAATAATGCTTATGAATAGATATCGTCAAGAAAAAGAACATGAAAAAGATAATAAGAAAGCGATGAAAGAAGCTTTATATCACTCATTCTTGTCAATATCAAGTAGTTCAGTTACAACTATCGTAGGTCTTTTAGCTTTAGTATTCATGAGTTTTACAATTGGTATTGATTTAGGTATTGTTCTTGCTAAAGGCGTAATCTTTAGTTTAGTTAGTATCTTCTTTGTTTTGCCATCTCTTATATTATTATTTGATAAATGGATAACGAAAACTACTAAGAAAAAACTTAAGGTGTCTCTTACAACTTTAGGTAAATTCAGTTACTTTATTCGCCATGGGGCTATAATTATATTTATCCTTATTTTCGCGGGTAGCTTTTTATTAAAGAGTAATCTTAAATATGAATTTACCGGCGAGGAGAATGATAAAGTTAAGCAAGTCTTTACCGAAGATAATCAAATAGCATTAATATATAATAATGATGAAGAAGAGTATTTTGCTAACTATTGTCAAAAGCTAAGTGAAGATGAAAGATTTTCTAATGTCTTATGTTATGCCAATACAATTAGTGAAAAATTAAAATATAATGAACTTAATAATAAATTTGCTTCTCTAAATCAAGATGTTAATTTAGATGAAGATTTAATAAAGGTCCTTTACTATAACTATTATAATAAGGATAATAAGGCAAAGCTTAGTTACTCTGAATTTACTAACTTTATTATAAATGAAATAGTAAATGATCCTACGTATGGTAGTTTCCTTGATAATAATTTAAAAAACAATATTAATAAACTTGCATATTTTACAACTCCTGGACAAATTTATGCTAAAAGAAATTATAGTAGTATAGCAAATATTTTAGGTATTCCGTCCGCTAGTGTGCAAAGTTTATTTACACTTTATAACAGTACAACAACACAAAGTAGTTTGGCGCTTGGAGAAAGTTATAACTTTATAGTGAATAATATTATAACTAATCCAAGTTATGCTAGTATGCTTACAGATGCTAATATAGCTTCCCTTAAAATGATGGCTCCTTACTTAAGCAAAGAGGCTAATAATACCAAAATTGATGCGCAAAGTATGGCAAGTTTATTTGGCATGGAGCCGAGTCTTACTGAAAATATATATAAATATTATAATGCTTTAAAAGAACCAACGGAAACGCTAAAACTATCTACCTTTGCTGATTTTGTTTTGAACTATGTTTATCCAAATCCTGAATATAAAAATAGTTTTACTAAAGATACTATTAATAGTTTAAATATGATAAAAAGTTTAAGTGACTTATCAATAACATCTCAAAAAATGAATCCATCTACATTAGCTTCAAGTTTAAATATTAATAGTTCAGTAGTAAATTTGGTTATCGGTCTTTATAATAAAGTTAATAATACTACTGAGACAACTATGAGTATTGAAACTTTTGTTAATTTCTTGTTAGCGTACAAAGATAATGATTTTGTCAAAAACTATTTAGATGAAAATACTTTGCAAACTTTAAATATGGCGGGCATGATAATTAATTCGTCTAAAGAGGGTATTACTTATGATTATAAGGCGATGACTGATTTATTGGGTATCGATACTAAAAATATTTACACTTTGTATCATTTAAATAATAATTATGAAAGTAGCATATCGCCAAGAGAATTTATTAGTTTTATAGTTAATACGAAAGAAATAAATAGTACTTTAGACGAAGCTAGTTTAACTGAGTTAAATTTAGTAAATACTCTTATGGAAGCTGTTGAAATTGCTAAAAAGTTTAGTGCTAAAGAATTAAGTGCTTTAACGGGAGTAGCAGAAAATAATATAAAACTTATGTATTCTTTATATGATATGACTTATAATTCTAACGCGGTAACTTATAGTTTATATGAATTTGTTAATTTCTTACTTAATAATGTTGTTAATAATCAAAGCTATAGTAGTATGTTTAATGCAAGTAGTATCAGTCAGTTAAAGACTATTAATAGTGTTATGAATTCAAGTATTAATAACAAGACTTACACTGCCCAAGATATGGCTACTAATTTAGCCCCTATAGCAGGTAATATTGATTCGACAAAGCTTGATTTGGTATATTTATTGTATGGAGCAAGACATAATTATGATGAAAATTATGCCTTATCGATTGAAGAATTGATTACTTATTTAAATAATGATATTTTACCTGATAGTAAGTTTACATCATTTATTAGTGAAGATATGCAAAATACAATAAAAGACTCCTTTGGTACGGTTAATACGTCTAAAGATTTATTAGTTGCTAAAAATTATTCCCGCATAGTATTAACTACTAACTTGGAAAATGAAAGTGATGAAATAATGGCTTTTGTAAAAGATACTAATAAAGATCTTAAAGGCCATGATGCTTATTTAGCAGGTGATGCTCCGATGGCATACGAAATGAGCGAATCATTTGATGGAGAACTTAATTTGATAACGGCCCTTACTATGTTATTTATTTTCATTGTAGTAGCTATCTCATTTAAATCTTTCTTGATACCACTTATTCTCGTATTATTAATTGAATGTGCGGTATTTATAACTATGGATATACTAACTTTTGAAGGATCTAAAGTATACTTTATTGCCATTTTAATAGTTCAAAGTATCTTAATGGGAGCAACAATTGACTATGCGATTTTATATACATCTTATTATCTTGAACATCGTAAAACAATGAATATAAAAGAAGCTCTTATTAATTCTTATAATAAATCGATTCATACTATTTTAACATCAGCTTCAATTCTTATTATAGTAACATTAATTGTTGGTAATTTTGCTTCTGCTATTGCGTCTAAAATATGTATCACAATTTCTAAAGGTACACTATGTTCAGCTCTTTTAATCATATTGATATTACCAAGTTTACTCGCGGCATTTGATAAACTTATCGTTAAGAAAAAGAAAAGTGTAGATTAATTTCTACATTTTTTTGTGATAATGTGGAAAGGTGTTTGGTATGCAAATTCATTTAGAGCCCAAGATATTCAATCTTGTTTTAAAAGAAACTAAAACATATTAAAGCAATATTAAATGATGAAAAGATTACTAAAGAAGACTTTTTAAACATTTTAGCAAGATTATAAATATGGTGTTATTGCCATAAGATTTAAAATTATAAAATAACCTTATTTTTTAGTAACTATTGATTCTTTATAAGGCTTACGTTCATCAGTTCGATATAATATATAATCAGTGCTTGTATGATAAAAATCAGCAAGCTTTTTTAATGTTTCAATGGGAATATTTATTTTTTCTAATTCATATTTACTATAATTAGATTGGTCTGTTTTTAAAAATTCGGCAACATCTTTTTGATATAAATCATTGTCTTCTCTTAATTCTTTTAATCTATTCATATTACCACCACAAATATAATATCCTAGTTATAATTTACCTATTGACTAAAAGGTATATTTTGCCTATAATAATCATAGGTAAAATATAACTATGGAATATAGGGAATACAATTTAGTTAAATAAAAATAGGTAGGTAAGATGAAGAAGAAAATAGGAATAATAAGTGCATTATTGATAATAGTTTTAGTAGTAATTTTGGCAATATTATTAACAAATAAAAAGGAAAATAAACCATCAAATTTTACTATAAATGGAAGTGGTATATCATATTACTATGAAGATGAAAACGGAGATTATGTTCTAGAAAATTCAACCGAGTGGTCTACAGGAGAATACGTCTTAGATATTGGCGAAAGTAGTTGTGATGAAGATAGCGATCCTGAATATTTTATAGACTGGGATCCAAGTAACAATGAGGTAATATTAAAAACTAATGCAAATATTAGTTGTACACTATATTTTGATAAAATGTTAGAGCAAGAAAAATTTTTTGAAAAATTATTAGGAAAAAGTGGAGAAGGAGAATTACTTTATCATAATTCACAATTAGAAAATGGAGCAAATGATCATGGTTATAGATATTCAGGAGATGACCCAAATAATTTTATATGTTTTGGTCCAGGCAGTGAAGACTATAATAATGGCACATCTAAGACTTGTGCAGATAAAAACTTATATCGGATAATAGGGTATGTACCAGTGACTCTTTCTAATGGTGCGTCAACAAAATTAATAAAAGTAATAAAATCAGAATATGCCACAGCAAGTGATTTAGGCAAAAACAAGGCTGATGGAACTCTACATTTTAAAAAAGATTATGAAAGCTTACTAAGAATAAAAAAAGCGGAAAATATAGATGGCTTTGACTGGAATGAACAATCTGGCAATATATGGAAAAATAGTTCTTTATATCAAGCATTAAATAATAATGAAAACAGTTTTATATATAATTTGGGCAACTGGGAAAGCAAAATAGAAAATGTGAAGTGGAATGTTGAGGGCTATAATATGGTTAATATAACTGCAGGAGAAATGTATGACAAAGAAAAAAATAGTTTATATGGTGCCAAAACAAAGGTGTCAGCTAAAATAGGATTAATGTATCCTTCTGACTATGGCTTTGCAAGCGAGCCAAAAAGTTGGGTAGATGAACTTATTTATTATGATGATGGTGATTATGATGGCAAAAATCAAAACCGCGAAAATAACTGGTTGTTTAATGGCGTTTTGGAATGGACAATTCTACGTTATACAGATTACCAAGGATATGCTTTCTATGTCAACAACACAGGATACATGCATTGGGACAACGAAATTTATGGCCACGCGTTTGGTGTGCGCCCGGTCTTTTACCTTAAATCTAGTGTAACACTAAGTGGTGATGAAAGTATAGACGGAAGCGATGCTCATCCATATAGAGTAAAATGATTATTAATTATGTGACAATAATATTGTAATGCTTATATTGAAAAAATAGAAAAATGTAAGTAATTATGCTATCATCATAATAGAGGTGGCATATGAAGAATCGGAAAGGATTTACCTTAATAGAATTAATAGCAGTTATCGTAATATTAGAGGTAATAGTACTAATTGCCACTACTTCTATAGGACCACTTATAACAAGAGCAAGAAAAGGAGCCCTAGGTGAAGAAGGACTTCATATGATAGAAGCAGCTAAATATGCTCATAAGTTAGATGAAATAGATGAAGCAAATAATATAAAAGGATCAAAATCAATATGTTACTCATTAAAATGGCTAAATGAAAATGATTATTATGATAAAGGGAAAGATGAAGGATATACCGGATCCGTATTAATAGAATATGATGAAGAGACTAAAAACTATAGCTATAAGTTTTGGCTATCAAATGGAACATATGTCTTTAATAATGTTAATGAAAAGGATTATGATTCAGAGTTAGCAACGGAAGGAAAAGAAGCGATTGAAGATTGTGAAGGCTTAAGTAAGAAGTTACCAAGTTATACATATCCCGAGCCAGAGCCTGAGCCTGAACCTGAACCTGAACCTGAAGAAAAGCCATTAGATGTATGTTCAAGTCCGGATGTCATAAAGCATAATGGAAAAATATATGTAGATGGTGACGGAGAATATGACGATGCAGGCGATGGCGGATGTCGGTATTTAGGTAATAACCCTAATAATTTTATATGTTTTGGCCCGGGTAGTGAAAACTATAACAATGGCACATCAACGACATGTCCTGATAAAAACTTGTATCGCATAATAGGGTATGTCCCAGTGGAATTATCAAATGGTCAAACTGAATTAAGAGTGAAAGTTATAAAATCAGAGTATATAACCCATCAGGAGCTAGAAAAAGAAGACGCAGATGGAATTGGAAATTTTAATAAAAATTACAAAGGCTTAATAAGAGTAAAAAATTCGGCAAATATTGAGGAGTTTCATTGGAGTGATAATAATAAAATTTATCTACGAAATACTTGGGAAAGTAGCACATTATATATGACGTTAAATAATCCTTCAAATGGTTATTTACATAAATTAAGTAACTGGGCAGATAAAATAGAAGAAGTACAATGGAATGTTGGAGGTCATCATAATAGACCTCTAGAAAAACCTAAAGAAATATATGAAATAGAAAGAGATGAATCATATGGAGCTAGGAAAAAGGTTTCAGCTAAAATTGGATTAATGTATCTCTCTGATTATGGCTTTGCAATTAGTAAACATATATGGACAAACATATTAGATCATTATGGTTTATCTTATTGTAGTAATGCCCCAATTAATCTATGTAATAAATCTCCAAACCCTCATTATAACTGGTTATATAATGCTGTAGATGAATGGACCATTTCGCGCAATTTTAGCAAACGCGACTATGCGTTCCTTGTCTACAGCAGTGGGTATGTGGGCAACGGCGGCGTTGACGACGCGTTTGGTGTGCGCCCGGTCTTTTACCTTAAATCTAGTGTAACACTAAGTGGTGATGAAAGTATAGACGGAAGCGATGCTCATCCATATAGAGTAAAATGATTATTAATTATGTGACAATAATATTGTAATGCTTATATTGAAAAAATAGAAAAATGTAAGTAATTATGCTATCATCATAATAGAGGTGGCATATGAAGAATCGGAAAGGATTTACCTTAATAGAGTTAATAGCAGTTATCGTAATATTAGGGGTAATAGTATTAATTGCCACTACTTCTATAGGACCACTTATAACAAGAGCAAGAAAAGGAGCCTTAGGTGAAGAAGGGCTTCATATGATAGAGGCAGCTAAATTTGCCTATCAAACGGAAGAAATAGAAGATAGTGGTAAAGTAAAAGGCTCAAGTTCAAAATGCTACTCATTAAGTTATTTGAATAATAATAATTATTTTGATAAAGGCGAAAAAGAAGGATACACAGGATCCGTATTAATCGAGTATGATGAAGAAACAGAAAGCTATAGCTATAAGTTTTGGCTATCAAATGGAACATATGTCTTTAATAATGTAGGCGAAGAGGTATATGAAGCTGAGCTAGGGAAAGATGGCAAGACAGCATCAGAAAACTGTGGAGGACAGGAAGACTATGAAAAAGATCCAACTCTACCAGACCCTGAACCAGAGCCAGAACCGGAGCCAGAAGAAGAGCTATTGGATGTATGTTCAAGCCCAGGGGTTATAAAACATGATAAAACAATAGATGTCAATGGTGATGGAGAATATGAAGATGCAGGAGATGGTGGATGTCGTTATTCAGGAAATAACCCAAATAATTTTATATGTTTTGGTCCAGGCAGTGAAAACTATAATAATGGCACATCAACGACATGTCCTGATAAAAATTTATACCGCATAATAGGGTATGTGCCTGTACAATTACCACCTAATGGAACAAAAGAAAATAGAATAAAGGTAATCAAATCAGAATATGTCACTCGTGATGATTTAGGAATGGAATATGCTGATGATACATTAACATTTTATTCTAAATATAAAATCTTAAAAAGGGTAAAAGCCGATGAAAAAATAGATGGGTTCTCTTGGGACGATTACAAAAAAAATGAGTGGGAAAAAAGTACATTATATCAAGCATTAAATACAAATAGTAATAGCTTTTTAAACAACTTAGAAAACTGGGCAAATAAAATAGAAACAGTAAAGTGGAATGCAGGGTGGTGTTATGATTCTAAAAAAACACCACAAGAGATGTATGATGAAGAAAGATATAAAGAAACTGGCGCTGAGACACAAGTTTCAGCTAAAATAGGATTAATGTACCCTTCAGACTATGGCTATGCAAGTAGTAAAGAAAATTGGACATCGAATTTATGGAATAGGTATAGTACTGATAAAAATCGCGAAAATAACTGGTTATTTAATGCTGTAGATGAATGGACGATTTTAACTAATTCATCGCGTCGTGCTTTCAATGTCGACTGCTTTGGGGATGTGGACGCACACTTCTCAGGCACAGTACGTGACCCGTATGGTGTGCGGCCAGTCTTTTATCTTAAATCTAGTGTAACTATAAAGGCTGGCGATGAGATTGATGGTAGTGATTCTAAACCGTTTAAAGTAAGCTAGAAATAAGACTGCTTGGCTTGTCTTAGTATCTTACGTCGTGAGACGTATCTATATAAATGTATAATGATTAATGCTATGAAAATTGCGTTAAAGATTATTAGCTTTAATCCTGTTTACTTTCTATTGAATTAAATTAGAAATTCCCAAAATAAGAAAGAAATATAATTTATAGAATAAGTTCCCAAAAATTTGGGAATT
>CANQIK010000009.1 GCA_947624085.1 uncultured Bacilli bacterium | reverse complement strand
TGCCTTACCACCTTTTTTATTCCCCTTTATATATATAATAACACAAAAAACACACAATTTCTCATGCGTTTATCCTGATTAATTTCATTTTTTTCAGTTGACTTCTAAATATTCTTATATCATTTTTTCTTTATGAATATTTCTATTTCTAAATTTTATATAAAAATTCAGCTATTTTATAATCTCTTTTATATTTTTTATCAAACAATATATATAAATGCTTATCAAATTCCTTTATGACATTTGTTAAATATATATTTTGATATTTTTCTAAATAATCATAGTCGTTATCATTAAATATATCAATATGCTTATAATGAATATTATCTCGCAATTTCCTATTTAAAGAATAAAAATTAGGATCTATCACTAATTCATTTTCTTTGAAAATGTTTTGAACAACTGAAATGTTTTTCTTCTTATTATCATCCCAAAAACTTTCAATTATAATTGCTTTAATTTTAATCCAAAATTTTTTAGAATCTATTTTAAATGGTCCAACTTCAAATGAAATATTAGTTTTTAATAACCTTTCAATAAATAAAGCTGTTTTTACTAATCCATACTTTTGCAGAATATACAATTTATCATTGTCGTTTGTATCTGTTTTTCCAAACATTCTATAACATGAATAGGATTTTCTTTCTATATTAGATGAAGAAAATCTTAAAACATAATCATCAATTATATCTTTTAAAGCTTCTTCAACAGTTGGAAATAAATCAGGAAATAGAATCTCAATCCATCTATATGGTGTTGCTACAATTCCATCATAAAGTTCAAAATTATCTTCCTTATTAGTATCCCAGTTTCTAAAGTTAATGTCTAATAATTCATCATTACTAACATGAAGATATATATCAAATATATAATTTTTAAAGTCTATACCCATTTCTTTCATAATCGCCTTTGTATTTTCCGAATTTTTGTTATGAATATGTTTTAAATTATACATTCTATATTCATTAATATCCCTTGTAGTAATTTTTCTTTTTCCACTTAATCCACCATGATTTGCTTTAATTGTTTCATCACAAAATATTGAAGAAAAAAATAATAAAAACGATGACAATAATTCTTTTGTACCATAATTCTTTATTTTTCTTTTAATTTCTAAAATAAATCCTAACCAAAAAGCATCATTTAAAATTTCATTATTTACTTTAATAAATACTTCTTTCTCTTCTTTTGTCATTTTACCACCACTTTGCCTGTAATTTATTATACCATCAAAAAAGATACTTTCCTATCAAAGTACCTTAAACTCTTGTATTTACTTACCAAAATAGCCATTTCTTCTATTTTTGGATTTAACCGATACCTCCATGTCCGGGATCTATTAGAATGACTTTATCCTTTAGTTTATTTTCTTTAGCACTCACAAAACTTATTACCGTTAATAATATGGTAAAAGAAAACATAATAAAACTCATATACTTTTTCATATTTAAATATATGAATTTCTTATGTTATTTAATATATTTGTTCTAACTGTTGTTATTATATTTGGCAAATGTTAAAATTAACTTGGTGATGGTATGAAAAAGCGAATAGTTTGGGTAGATATTTTACGTATAATTGGAATGATTTGTGTTATTATGATGCATATTGTCGGTAACACTATAAATACTTTCCATATAGCAGGCAATACTCAAACAATATATAATACTATTGCTTTGTTATGCTATTTTTCTATTCCTTTATTTATAATGCTAAGTGGAATGTACTTTTTAAATAAAGATATCGGCTTTTCTTTAATGCTTAAAAAATATTGTAAAAGAATATTATTAATTATCTTAATATTTGGGGCTGCCTTTTCATCTTTAGAACTATATTTTGAAACAAGATCAGTTAGTATCGATTATATCCCTAAGATTTTAAAAAACATATTAACAGGTAATCTATGGGCCCATATGTGGTATTTATATATTATTTTAGGGCTATATATAATAACGCCTTTTTTAAGAATAATAACTAAGAATATAAAGGAAAAAGATTATAAATATTTTCTTATATTATTGTTTATTTTTTCTATATTAATCCCTGATATTCAAAGTATATTTAATATTAATGTAGCATTTACAATTCCTATTGCCTCAGCCTTTGTTTTTTATTACATATATGGAGCTTATATTATCAATCATAAATTTTCTTTTTGGGAAACTTGTTTAAGTGTTTTTCTAGGTATAGCTTCTATCATTTTAATTATTATAGGTTCAATTACTAAAACACTATATATTCCTATTTCCTATAGCTCAACAACAATCTTTTTGGTTGCTAATATGATATTTATCTTATTTAAAAATAAGGAATTTAAGATACCAAAAAAACTACAAGTTTTCATTTCATCTTTAGGTTCTTGTAGTTTAGGAATATATGTTATTCATCAATTTTTTATTAATATTGTTTATAAATTGTTGAAATTTAAGTTTATTTTAACATCACCTTTTTGGGGATTTATATTATATGTAGTTTTAATTTTAGGTATTTCTTATATGACCACTTATTTACTTAAAAAGATACCTTTTATCAATAAATATATTTTTTAAAACTAGGCTATTCTGTAAGAGTCTTTCATCTTTTGATAGAGCATTTTCTTAATCATAGGATTAAGTTTATTAGCATAAAGAAATATTCTTTCTTTATTATATACAGCCATTTCACTTAAAAGCCAAGCTGTAGCCATTTGGACATAATAATCATTATTAGTTATTAATAAAATTCTATTTAAAATATCATCCCAATATTTATCTTCTTGGACATATTTTAAAAGCATAACTAAGCCAAATCTTATATAGTAGATTTTAGATTTAGATAGATAATTAATTATAAAAGAATAATATTTATCTAAATCTTTTTTTATAAACTTTAAATTACTACAAAAAGTATCACATAAGCTCCAACAATCAATATATTTTATGTAATCTTTTATAGCCTTTATTCTTTTTGCTTCATCTTTAATTTTCGGAATAAGCATTCCAAGTAACATAACTTCTTCATAAGTATTAAGACTACTTTCTTTAATAAATTCTTCATACGTTATGTTTTTTGCTAATTGCCTTAATATTGGTATCCTTACACCAATCATAGGATATTTAGTATTAACAATTTTTTGATTAAATTCACGATATTTTAAATCTTGATATTCATATAAATTCATAATCTCTATCTCTTTTTATTTAAATATTTCAATAATTTTAAAATACATAACTACTAATTTATCATCATCTTTTAATTCGCTAGATTTATAAACTTTTTTTATTTCTTTATAAGTTATGACAGCTCTATGAGTATATTCCACGAATAACCTTATATTATATTCTTTATCTTGCATTAACTCTGTATAATCATGATTAGGAAATTCTTCATAGTCTTTGTAGAATTTTATATCGCTTGGAATTATTACAACGAAATTTCTCTTTCCTGATATAAAATCTTCAATTGTCTTATTTTCATAAGTGTGCAAAAATGCTGAGCCATATTTAGTTTGCTTTTCATTTTGAAATCGATCATTATTTTGCTTATATGATTTAACATCCTTAAGGCCAATAAATTGAAGATATTTTTGAACTTTTCTTAAAAAGATTAGCTCTTGCTCACTATAATATATTTCGTCTTCCTTTGTTATTTTAAAACTTTCGGGAAAATCATATAAGCTTCTTACGACCTCTTCAAATGAATGGCTATGACTTGGGCCATATTTAATCTTTATATCATGATTTTCATCCTCTTTAGTTGGCCATGCAAAATACCCACTTGTATACGGGTAATAAAATGAACATCCCGCAATATCTTCAAGGGCTTGTGTTAGATTAGTGTTAACATGTAATTTCCTATCAAAATCATTGTGCTCTTTCAAAGAAATATTACGCCAATATTTTTCCCAATAATTTAATTCCGAATTATAATAAACGTATTCCAAAACTTGTCTTTTTTCATCCCAGAAAGAAGTTGGCAAATTATTATTCTTAAATTTTCTATACCTTTTATTAAATGTTTTTCTATTCATAGTATTTCCTTAATCTTCTATAAAAATTATAACAGAAACCGATTAATATTCCAAATTTAATAGCTATAGCAATATACTTTTAGCGTCTAATAACTCATCAATATTTTTATTTTGCTTTTGCATTTTCTTTAAAGCCTTTTTAAACTTTGAAGAAAATACTATCTTATATTTATAGTTAGTCATCGGATAACAATGCTTTCTTTAAATCTTCTCTATTATTGTATCTAGGATATTTATCGGGATTATCAATCATTTCGTTTAATTCTTTTAATGCTTCTAACATTTCTTTGCTAGGTGTTGGATTTGCCACTTCAAAAGGCACACCATTTCGTTTAACTACTTGTGTTAAAGCCATATTAATAAATGTACTCATATTTAAGCCTAGTCCTTTTAAAATAGTTGTTGCCTCATCTTTTATTTTTTTATCTACATTAATGTTTACACTTATCATATTAGCCATAAATAATCATATCTCTTTCTGCTTATAATAATAGCATACAGTTTTATTAGTGCCAAGCTATTTATTAAATATTAGCTATTTAACCACTCATTATAACTATATTATCTTTTTATTTACTACATTATGTATTCTTTTAATTTTATGCTATTTTCTTGTTTGGTTACTATACTCGGCCATGCTAGTTAGAGTTAATTATTTGATTCAAAACTATTTTTTATTATTTTTAGTGTTACCTACAAGGGAAATTCTATAATGTTTAATAGTATCTTAACAAAAGAAAAACCCCATAAACACTTAAGTTTATGAGGTATAAAGAAACATTGTTTCCTATCGTTTACTGAATTGTGGAGCTCTACGAGCTTTTTTAAGACCGTATTTCTTTCTTTCTTTAACTCTTGGATCTCTTGTAATAAATCCAGCATTCTTTAAGATATGTCTATAACTATCTTCTCTTGTTTGATCTGTCTTTTCATCAAACTTTAATAAAGCTCTAGTTATACCTAAACGAATAGCACCAGTTTGTCCAGAAAATCCACCGCCTGTAACTACAACGTCAATATCAAAACGATTTAAGTTATCAGTTAGAACTAAAGGTTGAGTTAAATCCATAACTAATGTTTGATAAGGCATATATTCATTAACATCAACACCATTAACAGTTATATTACCAGTACCACCAGTTAAAGTTACTTTTGCAATACTTTGCTTTCTTCTACCGGTTGCAGTCCATACTTGTTTATTTGCCATATTTCCTCCCTATTATATTTCCATCTTGCTTGGTTTTTGAGCTTCATGTTTATGATTTTCATCACGATATACGAATAATTTCTTACCCATTGCTCTACCTAAGCTATTATGAGGAAGCATACCTTTAACAGCTCTTTCCATCATTTCTTCAGGATAATCGTTAATCATTGTCTTAGCATTTCTTACTCTTAATCCCCCAGGATAACCAGAGTGATTATAATATTTCTTATCTTCAAGTTTGTTTCCTGTTAAGACAGCTTTTGCAGCATTAATGATTATAACATAATCTCCACAATCAACATATGGAGTATAAGTTGGTTTGTGTTTTCCTCTGAGAATATGAGCAGCTTTAGTAGCAACGCGTCCTAAAGTTTGTCCCTCAGCATCAATTACATACCAATCTCTTTTGATATTTTCTTTTGTTTGCATAAATGATTTCATATATAATTCCTTTCATTAATCCCTAGCTTCAGTTTCCCACGCTTAACTAGTTCATAAATAAAATGTACCATTTAAAATTATATGAAAAACAGCCCTAAAAGTCAATTAAAATCTAACAAAAAACACTATTTTATGCATAATAATTCAAGTTATTTATCATTTATACCATATTTTCTTTAAATAAAGACCTTCACTAGGAGCTGTAGGTAAACTTTTAGCTTCATTAGGATTAAATAACATTTGCTTTATAGTGTCTTCATTTATTTTATATTTTCCAATTTCAATTAATGCTCCTACTAGGTTACGAACCATATAGCGATAAAAGCCACTACCAATAAAACTGATTTCTAGTTTACCTAATCTTTCTTTAAATTTTATGTCATAAATAGTAGTTATAGTATCATCTTTTTCACCTGCTACAAAATTACGGAAATCATATGTTCCTATAAATAACTTTGACGCTTTTTTCATTGCTTTAACGTCTAACTTAAAATGAGGTTGAAAATAATAATCATTTAAAGAAGCTTGAAAAGGGCCTAAATTAATTTTATAAACATATTCTTTTTTCTTAGCCCCATATCTAGCATGAAAATTATAAGAAGTTTTAGAAGCATTTTTAATAACGATGTCGGGATTTAACAAATCATTAAGCTTCTCTTTTAATTTGGGCACATCTGCTGTAGCATCAAAATGAGCACACTGATTTATTGCATGAACTCCCGCGTCAGTTCGGCCTGCTCCTTTTATCTCTATCTTATCATGATAAATATCACTTAATGCTTTTTCAATTTCACCTTGGATAGAGCGCGCATTATTTTGTCTTTGAAAGCCATTAAATTTTGAACCATCATAACTAAATTCCAATTTGATTCTCATTGTAGCCTCCGATAAATATCTTTCATTAATTCATTAATATCGGTTGTTTCATTTAAGTTAGCTCCTTTACTATTTGCATATTTAATAAAGCTAACTATCTTAGGCATATCAATGTATTTATATAAACGATCATCAAATATATTATCAGTAGCATAAACGATGTGATTATTATACACTACAAAATGATCACACATCATAGCTAAAAAATCAATATCTCTAGATACTAAAATTATTTTTCGGTTATGTTTAGTAATTCTTTTAAATACTATTTTAAAATAATTTAAGTCTTTACGGTTCATTCCTTTAGAAAAATCATATAAAACTATAGGGTCATCGCCAAGGGAAACGGCTAGTTGCAATTTACTAAAATCTTTTGTTGATAGATTGTCTAAATCTTTTATCGTAAGATTAGCAATTTTCAGGCTTTCTTCTGGCTTATAGGTAACCACCTTAGTTAAGTCTTTGGAATAGGTTGGCAAATTAATCCGAGGTGTAACAACTCCTATAATATTGAATTGCAATTTTAATAAATCTTCTACCATAATTTATCCACCAATACTTTCTCATCTAAATAGATGGAATCGATAAGACCATAATAATTTAATTGTAAAGATAAATCATATATAAATGGTAAAGCAAAGCCCAATTTTTTTAATATACCCTCTTCTTTTAAGACACTTACAACCGGCCCTTCAATTTGCACCTTATTTTCGGTATAAACAATCATCCTTTGGGAATATAAAGCTTCTTCTACTCTAGAGGTGATATTTACAAAATGAATATTATTATTTTCGAGTTTTTTTAATAACTTTTGTAAATCACTTTCTTTTAAGTAGCGTAAAACATCATTAAAGACCACAAAATCAGAGTCAATCAGTTTTAAGTTCATAGGAAAAGAAATAATTTTATCGCCTTGAAAATGTTCAAGAACTTGCAAATTATTATCTGTGATTATAGTAGTATTAATATTACGATTAATGTTCATTATTCTCTTTATACCTCTTTACTAAATTACTTATTTTGATAAAATGATGATTTACTCCTGACTTACCTATTTTATAATTATACTCCAAAGTAATGATTTCGGCGAGTTCCGAAAGAGACGATTCCGGATATTTCTCTCTTGCCTCGAGTACGATACGGGTATTTTCATCAAAAAGATCCTCTAAATCATGCTCTTTTATAAACTTTATGGTTTCAAGCTGTTTCATTCCAGTTTCAATACTTCGAGTTTGATTAGATATTTCACAATTATTTAATCTATTTACCATATTTTTATGGTCGCGATAAATTCTGACATCTTCGAAAAAGAAAAGCGCTGATGTAGCTTTAAAAAGTCTTAATAGATCACTTATACTATCACTAGACTTTAAGTAAACAATGTACTTATATCCTCTTTCAACTATTTTAGCATTTAAGTTAAAATCATTTAATAGTCTTTGTATTGTTTTAGCCATTGCTGTATTGTTACAAATAAATTCTAAGTGATATCCACTTGTCTGCGGGTTAGAAATGTTACCACACGCTAAAAAGGCTCCTTGTAAAAAGGCAATCTTTTCTTCATTAACATTAGGAGCACTGGTCATACGGGATAAATTTAAATCATCAGTAATAAACTGCACCTTATCTTTAAGTGTTAAAATATATATTTGTTTTACCCGAAATCGTCTTTGTAATCGTACCGTAATCGTAGGACTTATATCATAAACCATTTTTATTTCTTTATAAATCTTCCGAGCTACAGAAGCATTTTCCAGAGTTAATTTTATATCTGATTTGATTTTCCCACTGCATTTAATGAAAGCCTCTAATTCATAACGAGCCTCAATTAAGCTAAAATCATTTTTAGATAATTCTTCTTTAAGTGATGTTGTAAATGTCATTTCTTACCTTCCATTAAGTATGAGAATACTAAATATCCTACTTTTAAAGAATCATGGCGATAAAAGCCATCTTCAATTTTATATAAAATATCACTTATGACATGAATATTCATTTTATCTAATTCTTTTTTATCTAGTATAACAGGATCTTTTTGCTCTTTATTGGAATATTTTTGCGCAAGTTTACTGCTCATAGGTTTAGAATTAGCAACAACGGCATCAATAGCATTTTTTCCTAAATATTTTTCTAAAATTTTTATATGATCGGATACTTTAAAACCATCTGTCTCTCCAGGTTGAGTAAATAGATTACATATATACATAGTTTTAGCTTTACTATTTTGAATAGCTTCTACTATATCTTTACTAATTAAATGAGGTAAAATACTAGTGTATAAACTTCCGGAAGATATAATTATCAAATCAGCTTCTTTAATAGCTTTTAAAACTTTAGTATTAACATTAATAGGTTTACTATATTTTAAACCTTTAATTTTAGCTAATGAATGGGTAACTTCGCTTTCTCCGTATATTTCTTGCCCATCAGTAGCAATGCCAATTAAATCTACCGAATCTTCTGTTAAAGGTAAAACTTTGCCATTTTCGATATCTAATATCTTTTCAAGCACGGGAAGACTGTTAGCAAAATTGCCGTGCATATCTAAAAGAGCTGTTAATAGTAAATTTTTTATCGAATGATTATACACACTTTCATTTTTGAACCGATAGTTCATTAAATTAATTACATCTTCACTTGCATTTGACATAGATACCATGACTTTAGTAATATCGCCAACAGCAGGAATGTTTAACTCTTCACGAAGCTTTCCTGTCGAGGCGCCATTATCTGAAACTGCTACCACAGCGGTTATATCAACAGGGAATAATTTTATGCCCTTAAGAATTTGGGAAAGGCCAGAACCTCCACCAAAAATAACAATCTTCTTCATATGCAAATCACAACAATATTTTACCATATAATAAAATAAAATGCACTTTAGCACATTTTATTACTTATGGCGATGTAAAACTTTCATGATGAGCGATGATTTAACTTGCATAGCTCCTACCGGGCAAAATTCTTGGCAACAATAACATTTAATACATTTGCTTCTATCGATATGAGGCTTTTTATCTACCATGGTTATAGCTTTCATTGGGCAAATATTAGCACATTTTCCACAGCCAATACATTTTTTCTTTTTGCATTCTGGCTTGTTAGCAAATATCTTATCAGAAGCAGTAGATAAACATTTTGAAACTATGCCGTTTTTATCACTCATAAATCTTAAAGAATGGGTTTTTATTAAAGCAAAATCTTTAATGAAGTATTTATTTATATCATCATTAATAGTAATATTTTCTATATCGCATAATTTTCTTTTGATAGACTGATTAATAGTTTCCACTTCTTCAGGTTGCAAACCAATTATTTTGCTGGCAACATAATCAAGTTCAAATGGATTACGACTTGTTAAAACACAGCCTATTGCTCTAGCCTTTCCCGCAGTAGGTCCGTTACCTTCCATACCAACTATGGCATCAATTATATTAATGGGCATTTTAAAATATGTATTTAAATCTATTAACATATTAGCAAAATCTTCATGTTTAGGAAAGCGATAGTGATACTCAGGCTTTATAGTTCCTGGAATAGTTCCAAACAAGTTTTTTACTGCCGCACTCATTCCCATCATGCCATGTGTTTTAAGCTTTGAAAAATTAATTAATATATCAGCGTCATCTAAATATGCAGTATACTCAAAAGTTTTTAATATTTCGGCATCTTTATAGGTAACTTTCTTTATTGCAAAATTATCATTTAGCTTAGCATTTGTTTCTTTCATACCCGTGGCATTATATACCGCATTTAAATAAGGCTTAGTATATACTCCACCCGGACTATCACCTATTGTAACACTACACCCTTTTTCAAGAAGATACGCACTTAAATATTTAAGTAAACTAGGATGGGTAGTTGCCCCTTTATCCGGCGACATAGCACTAACTAAATTAGCTTTTATTACTACTTTAGTACCGGGTTTTATATTTTTAAGTTCATCATAAAAGTCTACTATTTTTTCAATAATAGGCTTAACATCTTTTTCCTCATATGAATTACATTTATAAATATCTACCTTGCTCATTATACATTAAATCTAAAGTAACAGATGTCGCCATCTTGCATTACATAGTCTTTACCCTCTAAACGTAAACGACCTGCTTCTTTTACTTTAGCCTCGCTTCCATATTTTTGCAAATCATCAAAGCTCATAACTTCAGCTTTAATAAAACCTCTTTCAAAATCAGAATGAATAATGCCAGCACAAGACGGAGCTTTTGTTCCTTTAATAAAAGTCCAAGCTCTTACTTCATCTTTTCCACTTGTAAAGAAAGTTGATAATCCTAATAAGTCATATGTAGCATAAATTAATTTATCTAAACCTGAATTAGTTACACCCATTTCTTTTAAATATTCTTTTTTTTCTGCTTCATCAAATGAGGATAATTCTTCTTCCATCTTAGCACAAATAACAACTACTGCTGAGCCCTCACCACTTGCATATTCTTGAACTTTTTTAGTATATTCATTTTCGCCTACTGCTACCGTATCTTCATCAACATTAGCAGCATATATTACCTTTTTAGCGGTAATCAAATTAAAGTTTTTAATTAAAAGAGCTTCTTCTTTAGTAAGATCTAATCTTCTTATAGGAATATTTTGCATAAGAGCCGTTTCTAATTTTTTTAGTAAAGCAACTTCCGCTAAAGCGTCTTTATCACGGGTAGCTTGGGCTTTTTTTTCAATTTTGCCAAGCCGATTTTGGATAATTTCTAAATCCGATAAAACAAGTTCAATATTAATAATATCAATATCACGAAGCGGATCAGTTGATCCTGCTACATGAGTAATTTCGGGATTATCAAAACATCTAACCACTTCAACAATGGCGTCTACTTCTCTTATATGTGATAAAAATTTATTACCTAAGCCCTCACCATGGGAAGCACCTGCGACTAACCCAGCAATATCAATAAATTCATATGTAGTAGGCACTAAACTTTTAGGCTCATACATTTCATTTAAAAAATCTAATCTTTGATCCGGAACCTCAACAATACCAACATTAGGTTCAATTGTAGCAAAAGGATAATTTGCTGCTACAATATTTTTCTTTGTAATAGCATTAAATAAAGTAGATTTCCCAACATTAGGAAGACCTACTATGCCTGCTTTTAAAGCCATAATCCCCTATCCTTTCTAAACAGCAATAGCTCCTCCAATACCTAGAGGTAATCCTATTAAATACCAAATTACTAAAATTACTAAAAGGATAAATCCTGTCGCAATTGAGTATGGTACTTGATATTTAATTACCGTACTAAGTCTTAAAGCATTTTCTTCTTGACTATATTTTTCTAAATAAGCTAAATAAACAATAAAATAAGCAAAAACTGGTGTTAAGCCAAGGGTAACAGATTCACCAAATCTTAATATCACTTGGGCAAACTCGCCAGATAAACCTGAGCTTAAGAAAGTTGGAACTACTTGAGCTGACATTATCGTCCATTTATTAACAGTACCCGGCATAAATATTGTTCCCAAGGCACTACACGCAAATAACAGGATAACAAGCGGTAATCCCGTAAAGCCAGAAGATGAAATAAGATTGGATAATCCTGCTACAAGCACATTACCAATATTAGTTTGTTTAAAAATACTGATAAATGTTGAAGCAGCAAAAATATACATTATTGTTTTACCCATTCCATTTAAACTGTATCCTAAAGCGGTAACCGCTTCCCGATTACTTTTGATTGTTTTAGCACCAATACCATAAAATAAGCCCCAAATAATGAATAATAAGGTTATGATGAATACTGAACCATTACTAAAAAATGAATCAGGGCCAAATAATTTATCAATATATAATTCCGCTGTTTTATTTAAGAAGTTTCCGGATAATGGAAGCCCTGGTATAATATTATAAATAAATATTATTAGATAGATAAAACCTGCAAAGCCTGCTAATAAAAGGCCTCTTATTTGCGCTTTAGTTAGTTTTCTTTCGGTTAGAATTTCCGTTTCTTCAAAATCATATGATGGCAATCTTTTAGCAATAATATTTTCAGTTACATAAGTAATAATAGCACTTATTAACACGATAGCTACTAGCATAATAAATATCATTGAAAAAGCCCCAATAGTATAACTTGTATTCATAACACTAGCAGCAAGTTTAGTAAGACTTGCTAATGTTGAATCAATACTTGTTAAAGTTATCGATAGCCCATAACCACACGTAAGTGCCGCAAAGGAAGCAATAATTCCAATATTTGGATTCCTTTTACCATATTTAAAAATAAGAGCTGCAAGAGGAATAAAAGCAATAAAAGGAATGTTATCAATAATCGATGATATAACGCAGATAAAAACAATTACAAATGTTATAACATTTTTCTTAGCTTTTTTAGTAAGAACACCTATCATAGTTTTTAAAAAGCCTGAATAGTCCATAATACCAATACCAAGAAGAACAATTATCAAATGGGAAAGAACAGTAAAATTGGCAAAATTAGCTACGGTATTTGAAAATATATATTTTATACCACTTAAACTAAATAACGAATTAACAGACTCGGTAACAGATATATATTCCATTCTTGCTTCATTAACAATAGGATGGGAAAAGGAAATATTAAATAAAGCCAAAACACCACTTAAAACAACAGATATTGCCACCAAAATTATAAAAGTTATAACGGGATGTAGGGTTATACGGTCTTTATTTTTCTTTCTTTTCTTCATTTTTAATCACCTTTTTTAATTTCTTATGAAATTCTAAACGATCCATCATTATTTCTCGGCCACAATTTTTGCATTTTATTTTGATATCAGCACCAACTCTTGTTATCATCCATTCATTAGTGCCACACGCATGAGGCTTTTTCATAATAACATCATCATTTAAACTATATGCAAATTTCATATTAATCCTTTATATCAATATGGAATATTTCCATAATTCTAGCTAAATCAGTCATAGAATCATAAGATATTTCTATCTTACGATTAGATATTCTTACTTTATTGCCTATAGCATCACTAAAAGCATCTTCATATATGCGAAACTTCTCTTCTTTAGCTCTAGCTTTTACGACACTAGGTCTATTTGATAATAACTTTTCAATATCACGTACATTTAGATTTTCTTTAATAATTCTCTTAGCTATTTTAATAATTTTATCTTCGTCATCAAGTTTACTTAAACTTCTTGCATGACTCATAGAAATTGATTTATCTTTAACCATTTCTTTAACTTCATCAGGAAGTTTTAATAATCCTAATAAATTAGTTATATAACTTCTACTTTTACCAAACTTTTTAGCAAATTCTTCTTGAGTTATCCCTCTTGAAGATATAATAGCACTTATACTTTCAGCTTCTTCAATAGGATTTAAATCTTCTCTTTGAATATTTTCAAGTAAAGCAATTTCTTGCATTTCATTATCGGTAAAATCTTTTACTATTGCTGGAATAGTCGTAAGCCCTGCTATTTTAGCCGCTTTAGTTCTTCTTTCCCCAGCGACTATTTCATATCCTTTTATACTTTTTTTAACAATAACAGGTTCTACAACTCCATATTCTTTAATGGACTCCGCTAGTTCATTTAATGCTTGCTCATCAAATGTTTTTCGTGGTTGATAGGGATTAGACCTTATTTCACTTAAAGCTATTTCCATGCTATTATTTTTTTCTTCTTTAACAATTTGTTCTTCAAAATTATCAAACGTTAAAGACGCATTGGAGAATAATTCTTCTAATCCTTTACCTAATGCTTTTTTATTCGCCATCTCGTTCAATCACTTCCTTTGCTAAATTATGATATGCTTCAGCACCGCGACTTTCGGGATCATATTCATTAATAGGCTTGCCATGAGAAGGTGCCTCTACTAATCTTACTAATCTTGGAATAATTGTATTAAATACTTTATCTTTAAAATATTTTCTTATTTCTTCAATTACTTCTAAACCAATATTTGTTCGACCATCAAGCATTGTAAGAAGAACTCCTTCAATTCGAAGTTCAGGATTCATACTATTTTGGACCATAATAATGGAATTTAATAATTGCGTAATACCCTCTAAAGCGTAGAATTCACATTGAACAGGTATAATAACAGCGTCACTTGCTACTAAAGCATTCATAGTACAAAGTCCTAAAGATGGTTGGCAATCAATAATTATATAATCATATTTATCTTTGATAGTCTCTAAAGCATTACGTAATTGATTATTTCTTTGAAAAGTATTATCGGCAAACATTTTCTTAACGAATTCAACATCAATACCTGCTAAATTCAATGTTGAGGGAATAATACTTAGATTTTTAAACTTAGTTTTATATATTGCTTTTTCAGTTTTGCATAAGCCTGTTATAACTTCATAAATGTCAGAGTCAAAATCACTAGAGTTAAATCCACACCCAGTTGTTGCATTGCTTTGAGGATCCATATCAATTAGCAAAGTTTTTTTGCCAAGTTGACCTAAAGCAGCCGCCAAATTAATACTAGAGGTAGTTTTACCTACACCACCTTTTTGATTAACTAATGATATTACTCTAGCCATAAAAAATCGCTCCTTACGTACTACTATATTTTAACATAGAAATAGATGAAAAGTACATATAAATTAAAAAGCATAAAACTTTAATTGAAAAGTTAAATTTCAGTTAATAAAAAAGAAATGAAAATAAATCTTGCAATAAAAATATATAGAAAAATGTTGTCAAGGATGAACGAAGTGAGCATGTTTAAATCCTTGGCAACAGAAAGTTAATTATAATTGTTTAAGATTAAGCATATTTGTGCTTAATCTTATTTTATTTTATAATACAAAATTGATATATTGCTTGTATTTTATGAAGGAGGAAAAAATGAAAAATACTAGCAATTGTTATAATAAACATCTTGATTTATCAAAAAGAATTAAAATTGAAAAAGGCATTGAAGAAAAAAGAAGCTTTTCTTCAATTGCTAATGAAATAAATAAATCTGCAAGAACTATTTCTTATGAAGTTTTAAGAAATAGAAATATTGAATACTGTTCTTCTTGGGCGGGAAAATTTAAAGTATGTGAAAAAACTTCTAAACCACCTTATGTCTGTAATGCTTGCCCTTCTAGAAAAGGGTGTAGAAAAACTAGATATTACTATTATGCCGAAGATGCTCAAGGTAAATATGAAAGATTAAGAAGTGAATCCAGAAAAGGTATTGATATGACATCAACTGAATTTAAACATCTAAATGATATTGTTTCTAATGAAATAAAAAATGGTCATTCTTTTTCCATGATTATTAGAAATCATAAAGATGAATTTCCAATTGGTAAAAGAACATTATATAACTATGTAGAAAATGGATATTTAGATATTATTAATTTAGATCTACCTAGAAAAGTTAGATATAAAAAAAGAAAACATAATAATTCAAATATCTCTAAAAAAGATACTAAAATTAGAATTAATCGTACTTATGAAGATTTTAAAGATTATGTTAAGTATTACAATGATAATGACTTTAACACTAATATTGTTGAAATGGATACTGTTGAAGGTATTAAAGGAGAATCTGTTTTACTTACTTTACTATGGCGTAATTCTAATTTTATGGTTGCTCATTTACTTAATGAAAAGACATCAGATGCTGTTTCACAATTTATGTGTTTTCTTAAAGCTCTTCTTGGATATGAAACTTTTCATGAGTTGTTTCCAATTATTTTAACTGATAATGGTGTTGAATTCTCTAGACCAGATATTATTGAAAATAATGGGAATCATGTTTATCCAACTAAAGTTTTTTATTGTGATCCAGGTCACTCTGAACAAAAAGGTAAAATCGAAAATAATCATGAATATATTAGAAGATTTATTTCAAAAGGTAATTCTTTTGATAATTTTGATCAAAATGATATTAATTTAATGATGAATCACATTAATTCTGTTAAAAGAGATTCTTTAGATGGTGATAATCCTATTTACTTAATGAATGAATTTTTACCAACTAAATTTAAAAATTATTTTAACATTAAAGAAATCGAACAAAAAGATATTATATTAAAAGATAAATTATTTGATTATAAAAAGAAAAAATAGTTTGTATTAGAAACTATTTTAACTAGATATACAAGCAATATATCATAATAAACATTCTGAAATTTAATTTTGCACAAATATTAGCAAAAACTTTTTTGTGTGCTTTGAAATATTAAATTTCGTTAATATATTACTACATTTCTTAAAAAAATGATAGCTTTTTCTCTTAAAAACTACCATTTTCTCTTACATTTCACATTTTTTTACTTTTCTGAAATTTAACTTTTCATTTGAGTAAAAGCATAAAATATAGTTTGCCTATATTCAGCTTTTTGAAAACGCAAATTTTATTAAGGTCTATATAAATTGTAATGATATATTTTCTATTACTTAATTTTAGTACATAAAAAAAGTATAGTTTGCACTATACTAATTCAATTTTAACTTGTAAAGCATCATCGCCACGGCGTTCATTTATTTTAATAATTCTAGTATAACCACCGTTTCTAGTTTCATATCTTTTAGCTAAGTCATTAAATACTTTACTAACTACTGTATTATCATTATGTAAAAAAGCAAGAGCTTTTCTACGAGAAACTAGGCTTCCGTCTTTACCATATGTAATCATTTTATCAACAAATTTACGTACTTCTTTAGCTCTAGCTTCAGTAGTAATAATACTTTCATGCATAATTACATCTTTAGTAAGACCTGCTAAAATGCTTCTTCTAACTTGATTATTTCTTCCTAATTTACGATATGCCATATTCTACTCCTTAAACTCAAGTCCTAAATCAGCAACTTTATCAAGAACTTCTTTTAAAGATTTCTTGCCTAAGTTTCTAATCTTAGTAACTTCTACTTCTTTTTTATTAACTAAATCTTGAATTGTATGAATACCGGCTCTTTTTAAACAATTATATGCTCTAACAGAGAATTCTACTTCTTCAATTGGAGTTTCAAGTGTTTTAGCCATTGTATCAACATGTTTTTCTTGTAAGATATCTGCTACATTTGCTATACCATTTAAATCTACTAATAAATTAAAGTGTTCAACTAAAATCTTAGCAGCTAAAGCGATAGCTTCTTCGGGAGTCATACTACCATTAGTAGTAATCTCTAAAATTAACTTGTCATAATTTTCATTTTGTCCAACCCGTGTATCAAGAACGTCGTATTTAACAACTTCAATTGGCGAAAAATTAGAATCTACTGGAATAGTTCCTACTGGTAAATTACCAAGGTTTTGTTTATTAGTTTTAGCTTCAACATAACCTCTACCATTAGCTATAGTAAGTTCCATATCAATTTTTCCACCTTTAACAAGTGTACAAATTTCAAGGTCTGGATTAATTATTTCCACATCAGCATCTTTTTCAATCATATCAGCAGTTACAACACCTTCGCTAGATGCAGATAAATGTAATTTTTTAATTTCTTCAGTATGATTTTTTACAACTAGTTTCTTAATGTTAAGAATAATTGTTGTAACATCTTCTACTATTCCATCGATTTTTTGGAATTCATGCATTACTCCATCAATTTTAACAGAGATAACACTACTTCCTGGTAAGCTTGAAAGTAATACTCTTCTTAAAGCATTTCCTATCGTAGTACCAAATCCTCTTTCAAGTGGTTCTAGTTCAAATTTGCCATAAAAATTGCTTTGATCATATTCTGTAATCTTGTATTCAGGCTTTTCAAATTTTATCATCAAAATTCCTCCCTTTTATATTAATTTCTTGGTCTTTTTGGTGGTCGACATCCATTGTGTGGTACTGGTGTTTCATCAGTAATACTTAAAATTTCTAGTCCAGCAGTTTGAAGACTTCTAATAGCATTTTCTCTTCCTGGTCCTAAACCTTTAACATAAACATCAACTTTAACAACGCCAGCATCTTTAGCAGCGGTAGCAGCCGCCTCAGCAGCAAGTCCTGCCGCAAATGGAGTTTTCTTTTTACTTCCCTTATAGCCAATTCTTCCTGAAGATGACCAGCTAATAGCATTTCCTTCGTGGTCACTTATTGTAACAATTGTATTGTTGTATGTTGCATGAATATGAGCTTCAGCTTCAACAACAGTTTTCTTAGTTTTTTTCTTTCTTCTATTATATGCCATTGTCTACTCTCCTACTTTCCTACTTTCTTCTTATTAGCAACTACTTTTCCTCTACCTTTTCTAGTACGAGCATTTCTGTTAGTTCTTTGTCCTCTAACAGGTAGTCCTTTTTTATGTCTAATACCTTCATAGCAGTTAATTTCCATTTTGTTTTTAATATTCATTTGGATATCTCTACGAAGATCTCCTTCAGTTAAGCATTTTTCAACTTCTTTACGAAGAGCAGTAACTTCATCCTCAGTTAAATCCTTAACTTTTTTAGCAGCGTCAACTTTTGCATTTTTACAAATAGTTTTACCTAGGTTCTTACCAATTCCATAAATAGCAGTAAGTCCTATCCAAGCTTGCTTTTCGCCTGGTAATTCAATATTTTTAATTCTTGCCATATTTTCTCCTATCCTTGAACTTGTTTATGTTTTGGGTTATTACAAATAACCATTACTTTTCCTTTTCTTCTTATTATTTTACATTTCTTACATATTTTTTTTACAGATGGTCTAACTTTCATAATCTCACTCCTATCTTTTATTCCATGTTATTATCCCACGTGTTAAATCATAAGGCGTTAGCATTACTGTAACAGTATCACCTGGTAAGATACGTATCATGTTAATGCGCATTTTACCAGAAACGTAGGCTTCGACAGTATGCCCGTTGGGAAGTTCTACAAGATAAAGTCCACCTTTTAAAACTTCAGCAACCTTGCCTTCTACTTCAATCTTATCGCTATTCTTTTTATTTTCTCTATAAGCTCCAGGAGCTTTTTTATTATTTTTTATATTTTTGTTGGCCATAAATTTTTATCACTCTCCCGTTAGTATCTCATAGCCATTTTTGGTAACTACAATTGTATGTTCAAAATGGGCGCTTGGCATCTCATCTTGAGTTTTTATAGTCCAATCATTATCATCCAGATATACATATCTCTCTCCTAAGTTAAGCATTGGCTCAACAGCAATCGTCATTCCCTCTTTAAGAATAACTGGAGATTTAGTTCTGTAGTTTGGCACATCTGGATCTTCATGCATTTGTCCACCAACGCCATGACCTACAAGCTCTTCTACTACACTTAGACCATGCTCATGAGCATAATCTTCAATAGCCGCACTTACTTCTTCAAGTTTAACTCCGGCTTTTATTTTACTAAGCCCTGCATATAAAGCACCCTTAGTATCATTTACAAGATTTTCTACTTCTTTTGGAACCTTGCCAACAATATGTGTTTCAGCACTATCAGCAAGATAACCTTTATAAGTAGTAACCATATCTACTGATACAATATCACCATCCTTAATTACGCGCTTCCCGGGAATACCATGAACAACCTCGTCATTAACAGATATGCATATACTTTTAGGAAATCCTTCATAACCTAAACAGCTTGGAGTAGCATCCATGCTTCTTATGAATTTGTCAGCAATATCATTTAACTCACCGGTAGTAATACCAGGTTTAAGATGCTTGGCAACTTCTCGATGAGTTAAATAATTGATATGACCAGCATGTTTCATAAGTTCTATTTCCCTATCACTTTTTATACTAATCATTTTTGCTTCCTTTTATTATTTCCTTTACTTGATTGTAAATATCATCTTTGGTGACACTACCATCTACTAAGTGTAGTATATTTTTATTTTGATAATAGTCAATAATTGTTGGAGCATTTTCTTCATAAATATCAAATCTTTTATTAAATGACTCTTCATTATCATCAGATCTAATATCAAGTTTAGCTCCGCATTCATTACAAATGCCTTCTTTTTTAGGAGAAAGTGCTTTATCATAAATATTATATATTTTATGACAATTTGAACATGTCACTCTTCCTAAGGCTCTTTTCATAGCCTCTTCTCTAGAAATTTGTATTACTATTACTGAGTAATTATTTAAGACTTTATCTAAAGCAATAGCTTGACTAATATTACGAGGATAACCTTCGAGAACGATAGGCTTTCCGGTATATTTTTTTAGTTCTATAGCTAAGGCTTTAGCAACAATATCATCAGGGGTTAAAATTCCTTTATCTTGAGTTTCAATAATAGCTTTTCCTATTTCAGTCTCAGGATTACGATTATTTCTAAGAACTTGACCTATTGATATAATGGAATATCCATAGTCTTTTTCTAACTTCTCGCATAGAGTCCCCTTGCCCGCGGCAGGAGGCGCATATAATACTAAATTTCTCATCTTAGATTTTTCCTCTTAGCAGAATAACTTCGACTTACAAGAGTACTTTCAACTTGCTTATAAGTTTCAATAGCAACACCCACAACAATTAAAAGACCTGTACCACCAATAGTAACTTCTGGGTGATTTGAAAGAACAGTAACTTTTGATAATAGTATAGGTAAAGCTGCTAAAATTACTAAGAAGATACTTCCTACACAAGTAAGTCTTGATAATGATTTACTAATGTATTCCGTTGTATCTTTACCAGGTCTAACGCCAGGAATATATCCGCCTCGTTCATTAAGGTTCTTGCTCATTTCTTCTGGATTCATCATCATGAATGTGTAGAAATATGAGAATAGAACAATTAATAATAGATATAAGATAAAGCCCGTGTTAGATGTATAGTAAATATAATTTTGAATAAAGGTCATTGCTTTTTGACTTTTTGTCAAAGCAGCAATAGATGATGGTACCGTAGTAACAATTGAGGCAAATATTACAGGAATAACACTTGCCGAATTAATCTTAAGTGGTAAATAATTTGTTTGAGCTCCATAAGCAGCAGTTGTTCTATTTGAATATTGAATTGGAATTCTTCTTTCAGCAAGTTGTACCCAAATAATACCTACAATTATTAATAGATATATTAGGATAAATACTACGAATAAGGTAATACCTACAGGGTTACTATAATGACCTTCAGTTATTAGCGCTTCAAATGCTCCTTTAAATATGTTTGGCATACTTTGGATAATACCTGCCATGATAAGCATTGAAAGGCCATTGCCTATTCCTTTTTGCGTAATTTGATCCCCCATCCATACACAGAAAGCTGTACCGCCAACCATAATTAAGGTTGTTTTTAAAATCGCAATACCTGATAAACCGGTAACATAGAAAGCAGAAATGAACCATGCTTGTAAGAAAGCTATACCTATTCCTAAAAATCTAGTTATTTGGTTTATTTTTTGTCTTCCTGTATATCCTTGTTCTTTTAAATCCTTAAAATAAGGTATAATGTCCATTTGGAGAATTTCAGTAATAATTGATGCTGTAATAACAGGAGAAACGCCAAGGCCAAAGATTGATAATCTTTGTAACCCACCACCAGACATTACGTTGAATATTTCAAGGAAACCTAATTCTTCATAATTAAGTGATGCAGATGAAACAGTAATATTAGTTCCTAAACAGAATATGCCAAGACAGAATAAGGTAAAATAAATTCTTTTTCTTAAATCTTTATTCTCTTTTTTAAATAATCCGGCAATATTACGAAACATCTAAATCACCTCGGCTTTTCCACCAGCATTTTCAATTTTAGATACAGCAGCAGAAGAGAAACGATTAGCTTTAATAGTTAGTTTCTTTTCTAGATTGCCATTTCCTAAAACCTTAATTCCTGCAAGTGATTTTTTAATAATTCCTCTTTCCTTTAATATTTCTTCAGATACAACATCACCATCATTGAAGAACTTATTTAAGTCACTTAAATTGATAGTGGCATATCTTGTTGCGAAATTTGAATTATTAAATCCTCTTTTAGGTATTCTTCTATAAATTGGTGATTGTCCACCTTGGAACCAAGGTTTAATTGAAACACCACTTCTTGACTTTTGGCCTTTTTGACCTCTAGTTGAAGTTTTACCCATTCCACTTCCAGGTCCTCTTCCTACTCTTTTGGTTTTTCTTAGTTCAGCAGTTTTTGGTAAATTTTCTAGTCTCATTATAACTCCTCAACTTTCTTTCCTCTTAATTCAGCAATATGTTCTTTAGTACGTTGAGATATAAGAGCATTTAAAGTTGCTTTAGCAACATTTACTTGAGTATTGCTTCCTAATGATTTAGCAACAATATCTTTAACACCTGCTAGTTCAAGAACAGCTCTGGCTGCACCACCAGCAATAATTCCACGACCTTCTTTAGCAGGTTTTACAAGTACAACAGCTCTACCAACTTTACCAGTAGCTTCATGAGGAATAGTTCTGTTATCAACAAGTGCTACTTTAACAACATTTTTATTCGCAGCTTGTAAGGCTTTTTTAATAGCTTCAGGAACTTCATTAGCTTTTCCTGTTCCAATTCCTACAACACCTTTACGATTTCCAACAGCGACTGTAGCACTAAAGCGAAAGTGCCTACCACCTTGAGTAACCTTAGTAACTCTTCCGATATTAATAACTTTCTCTTCTAATAAATTATTTTTCTTATTATTATCGTATTCTTTTGCCATAAATGCCTCCCTATATCTCTAATCCGGCTTCTCTTGCAGAATCTGCTAGAGCAGCAACTCTTCCGTGATATAAGTATCCACCACGGTCAAATACAACTTTATTGATTTTGGCTTTTTTACATTTTTCAGCTAAATCTTTACCAACAGCTTTAGCTGCTTCAATGTTTCCACCATTTTTAATTTTAAGTTCTAAAGTTGAAGAACTAACTAAAGTAGTACCTGCTACATCATCAATTACTTGAGCATATATAGCTTTATTTGATCTAAAAACGTTTAATCTTGGGACTTCAGGAGTGCCAGAAATAGTTTTTCTAACACGTTCATGTCTTCTAATTCTTGCTTCTCTTTTTACAGTTTTATTTATCATATTATACTCCTTTACTTAGCCGCTTTCTTTCCTTCTTTACGACGTACATATTCATCTTTATAACGAATACCTTTACCTTTATAAGGTTCTGGTTCTCTTATTTTACGAACATTAGCCGCAAATTCAGAAACTTTTTGTTTATCAATACCTGAAATAGTAAGTTCGGTATTTGATGGAGAACTAACAGTTATTCCTGCAGGTACAGCAACTTCAACATTATGTGAATATCCAGCAGATACTGTAATTTTATTTCCTGCTACATTGAAACGATATCCAACACCGACAGCTTCAAGATCTTTATTAAAACCTGTGCTTACCCCAATTATCATATTATTAATATGAGAATTTACCGTACCAGACATCATGTTAGCTTCTTTAGTATCTTTTACTTTAGTAACTACTACTTCATTATTTTCTGTAACAACTTTTATAAGAGGACTAACAGTTAAAGTTAATTCTCCTTTTGGTCCTTTTACTGTTACATCGTTACCATTTACGGTAACTTCAACTTTTTCAGGGATAGTAAGTCTTCTATTTCCAATTCTACTCATAATACCTTACCAAATATAGGCAAGTACTTCGCCTCCTAACCCTTGCTTTCTTGCATCTTTATCAGTCATAAGACCTTTAGATGTAGAGATTATCGCAATACCTAATCCATTTAGTACTCTAGGAAGTTCATTTGCTTGTGCATATACTCTTAGACCAGATTTACTGATTCTTTTTAATCCTGTGATAACTCTTTCTTTCTTTTGACCATATTTAAGTGTTAATTCAAGCTTATCACCATTATTATGTTTTTCATATTTATAATCAGCAATATATCCTTCATTCTTTAGAATTTCTGCTATACCTTTTGTCATTTTAGATCCTTCAACTACAACAGTTTGATATCTCATTTGGTTAGCATTTCTAATTCTTGTAAGCATATCTGCTATTTTATCTTGTACAAACATTTTTATCTCCTTCCTACCAACTAGATTTTTTAACGCCCGGAATTTGTCCTTGATTAGCAAGTTCACGGAAGCAAATACGGCATAGACCAAATTTTCTTAAAACACCATGAGGTCTACCACATCTTTTACATCTAGTATAAGCTCTAACTTTATACTTAGGTTTACGATTATTTTTTACAATCATACTTGTTTTTGCCATATCTTTTCCTCCTATCCTCTAAAAGGCATTCCGAATGCTTTTAATAAACTTTTTGCTTCTTCATCACTCTTAGCAGAAGTAACAAATATAATATCTAATCCTCTAATTTTTAGGACATCATCATAATTAATTTCTGCGAAGATTAATTGTTCTTTAATACCTAATGAATAATTTCCATGGCCATCGAAACTCTTTGGTGAAATACCTCTAAAATCTCTTACTCTAGGTAAAGCGATTTTAACAAGTTTTTCAAAGAAATTATACATATTTTCACCCCGAAGGGTAACTTTAGCTCCAATAGCTTGACCTTCTCTTAATTTAAAACCAGCAATTGATTTACGAGCTTTCGTAACAACGGGCTTTTGGCCTGCTATTAAAGTTAAATCTTTAACTGCAGCTTCTAAGAATTTAGAATCATGAGCACCATCACCAACACCCATATTAATAACAATTTTTTCAAGCTTTGGTACTTCCATTACAGTTTTGTAATTATATTCTTTCATTAAAGATTTAACGATTTCTTTGTCATATAATTCTCTAAATGTACTCATAACTCACCTACTTATCTTCTTTCTTAGCAGTAGCCTTTTTATTAGCTTTCTTTGCTATTTCTTTCTTTTCAGTTAAAACTTTTACATTAGATACATGGATAGGCGCTTCAATATCTATTATTCCGCCCTTATCCTCTGTAGTACGAGGTTTAGAATGTCTTTTAACCATGTTGATACCTTCAACAACAACACGATTCTCCGCTTTTAAAGTTCTAATAACTTTGCCTTCTTTGCCTTTATCTTTTCCGGCCAAGATTTTAACATTATCGCCAACTTTTACTTTCATATTGACCTCCTATATAACCTCAGGAGCTAGAGATACAATTTTCATATAATCTTTTTCTCTTAACTCTCTTGCCACAGGACCTAGAACTCTAGTTCCTACTGGTGATTTATCATCTTTAATAAGTACGCAAGCATTGTCGCTAAATTTAATATAGCTTCCATCTTTTCTTCTTACGCCTTCAACTGTTCTAACAATTACAGCTTTAACTACTTTGCCTTCTTTTACAGTACCATTAGGTATAGCTTTTTTTACAGTTCCAACAACTACATCACCAATATTTGCAGTTTTAACTTTACTACCACCCATAACTCTTATTACTAAAAGTTCACGAGCGCCACTATTATCTGCAACTTTAAGTCTTGATTCTTGCATTACCATAATAATACCTCCTATAAGATTACAGCTTTTTCAACAACTTCGACTAATTCATATCTTTTAGATTTTGAAATAGGTTTAGTCATTTTTATTCTAACTGTATCTCCTACTTGTGCTTCATTCTTTTCATCATGAGCAGCATATTTCTTTGAGTATTTAACTCTTTTTCCATATAATGGATGTCTTTTGTGAGTTTCAACTAAAACAGTAATAGTCTTATCAGCTTTATTACTAACTACTTTACCAACTAATTCTTGTTTTGCGTTGTTCATTATTTTTCACCATCCATTTCTTTTTCTTTTAATATTGTTTTAATTCTTGCTATTTCTTTACGAAGAGTTTTAAGCTCTGTTGGTTTATCTAAAGTTCCAGAAGAAGCTTGCATTCTCTTAGCAAATAATTCTTCTTTCTTTTCTATTACACGCTTTTTTAGATCTTCTACAGAAAGCTTTCTTAATTCATTAATTTCCAAGAGTTTCACTCTCCTTTGTTACAATCTTAGTTTTAACAGATAATTTATGAGAAGCTAGTCTTAAAGCTTCACGAGCTATAGCTTCATCAACATCTGCTATTTCAAACATAATCTTGCCTTTTTTAACAACTGCTACCCATTCTTCAACGTTACCTTTACCTTTACCTTGTCTAGTTTCTAAAGGTTTTTTAGTTCTAGGCATATGAGGGAAAATATTAATAAATACTCTTCCGCCTCTTTTCATAAAACGTGTCATAGCAATACGCGCAGCTTCAATTTGTCTTGCAGAAATCCAGCCACCTTCAAGGGCTACTAGGCCATATTCACCATTAGTAAGAGTAAGATTTCCTTTTGCTTTACCTTCATAACTAAGTCTATGTGATTTTCTATACTTAGTTCTCTTTGGCATCAACATTTTTATCTTCTCCCTTCTTTGTAGCCTTTCTTACAGGAAGGATTTCATCTTTATAAATCCAAACCTTAACACCAATCTTACCATATGTTGTATTAGCTTCACTTATCGCATAATCAACATCTGCTCTGATTGTATGTAGAGGTACTGTTCCTTCAGTATAGCCTTCGGTTCTAGCCATTTCAGCTCCGCCAAGTCTTCCTGATACAGCAGTTTTAATACCTTTAGCTCCAGCTTTCATTGTATTTCTAATTGCTCTTTTTTGAACACTTCTAAATGGTGCTCTAGCTTCAATTTGTTGAGCAATGTTATCTGCAACAAGTTGAGCATTTAAATCAGGATTCTTTTCTTCAACGATATTAATGTAAACATCTTCTTTAACTAGTTTAGAGATTTTCTTTCTAAGCTTTTCAATGTCTTCGCCACCACGGCCAATTATGACACCTGGTTTAGCAGTATTGATAGTTAATTCACATTTATCGTTTCTTCTTTCAATAACTACTTTAGATATAGCAGCATCTTTTAAATTCTTAGCAATAAATTCTCTAATTTTAATATCTTTAAGTAATTTATCTGCATAATCTTTATCTGCATACCATCTTGAATCCCAATCTTTATTTACTCCAATACGGTATCCTATAGGATTAACTTTTTGTCCCATCTTACTCAGTTACCTCCTTGTTATCAGTTACATATACTACGATATGACTTGTTCTTTTATCATGTCTATCAACATTTCCTCTTGATGCAAATTGAATACGTTTATAAATAGGGCCAGGATTAATATAGCATTTACTAATTACTAATTCTTTTTCATCTGCACCATTATTATTAACAGCATTAGCAGTAGCAGAGTTAAGCACTTTTAGTATTAAACTACTAGCTTTTGTATTTGTATTTTCAAGAATACCTCTAGCAGTTTCAACACTTTTGCCTCTGATTAGATCCATAGTCATTCTTGCAAGTCTAGGTTTAATCATTGCCGTTTTGTGAATTGCATATGTTTCCATTTTCCCTCCTATTTATTTCCAGCGTGACCACCAAATTTACGAGTTTGTGAGAACTCTCCTAATTTGTGTCCTACCATTTCTTCAGTTATATAAACCGGAATAAATTCTTTACCATTATGAACTGCAATAGTGTGTCCTACAAATGCAGGGAAAATAGTACTTCTTCTTGACCAAGTTTTAATAACTGTCTTTTTATTTTCTTCATTCATTTTTTCAACCTTTTTAAGAAGACTAGCTTCAACATAAGGTCCTTTTTTTAAACTTCTTGCCATATTTCCTCCTATTTAGACTTCCTACTAATAATTAGCTTACTAGAAGCTTTTTTAGGTTTTCTTGTCTTATGACCAAGTGCAGGTTTACCCCAAGGAGTCATTGGACTCTTACGTCCGATTGGAGCTCTACCTTCACCACCACCATGAGGGTGATCGTTAGGGTTCATTACCGAACCACGGTTTGTAGGTCTAATGCCCATATGTCTTTTACGTCCTGCCTTACCAAGATTAACTAAACTAGCATCTTCATTTCCTACAACACCAATAGTAGCAGTACATACACCTAAGATTTTTCTTGTTTCACCAGATTGAAGTCTGACAAGAACATATTTATCTTCTCTACCAAGGATTTGCGCAGATGCTCCAGCACTACGGCAAAGTTCTGCACCTTTTCCTGGTTTTAACTCAATACAGTGAATAACAGTACCTACTGGAATATTTTGAAGTGGTAAGTTATTACCAACTTTAATATCAGCTTCGGGCCCATTTTCAATTATTGCTCCAACTTTTAAATCTTTAGGAGCAATGATGTATCTTTTTTCACCATCTTTATAATTGATTAAAGCAATATTAGCAGTTCTATTTGGATCGTATTCAATTGTTGCAACTCTTCCTGTAATACCAACTTTGTTTCTCTTGTAATCAATTACCCGATATTTTCTTTTTTCGCCACCACCAATGTGTCGAACAGTCATTTTTCCTTGATTGTTTCTTCCACCAGTTTTTCTACTTTTCTTAAGTAAACTTTTAGTAGGAGTACTAGTTGTAATCTCTTCATTTGTAAGAGTACTCATTCCTCTGCGACCATTAGTCGTTGGTTTATAATGTTTTATAGCCATATTTCTTTACCTCCTTACTAAAGTTCAATAGAAGAACCATCTTTAAGCTTAACAATAGCTTTTTTATATGTTTTTGTTCTTCCAGCGTACTTTCCAACTCTTCTTCTTTTTGATCTAGTATTTAAAGTATTAACACTTGCTACTTTTACTTTAAAAGCTTCTTCAATAGCAGTTTTAATGTCATCTTTAGTAGCAGTAGAAACTACTTTAAAAACATAAACATTATTAGCTCTTTCAGCCATTGATTTTTCAGTAATAACTGGTGCAATAATAATATCACTATAATGTTTCATTATTTAAGCACCTCCTCAATTTGTTTTAAACTAACTTCATCTAAAACTAGAACGTCAGCATTAACAATGTCAAACACATTAATTTCATCGGCAAATAGCACGATAACATTGCCTAAGTTTCTAGTAGCCATATATAGATTTTCAGCATCATCACTGGCTACAAATAAAATTTTACCTTCAAGCTTTAAGCCGTCTAAAATAGCTTTAGCGTCTTTAGTCTTTAATGAGTCAAAAACTAAAGAGTCAACTACAACTAATTTCTTTTCATTAACTTTTTCAGTTAATGCACTTTTTAAAGCTAATCTTCTTTCTTTACGATTAATTTTGAAATCATAACTTCTAGGATTAACTCCTAAAGCAATTCCACCACCGCGCCATTGGGTAGCTCTGATAGAACCTTGTCTAGCACGACCAGTACCTTTTTGTTTCCAAGGTTTTCTTCCACCTCCGGAAACTTCACTTCTGGTTTTGGTTTTAGCAGTTCCTTGTCTTGACGCGTTTAATTGAAGTCTTATTTCTTTCTTCATTGCGCTATCATTGACTTCGGCGTTCCATACACTATCAGCTAAAGTAATATCTTTTACTTGTTCGCCTTTTAGATTTTTTATACTTATCTTTGTCATATTAATAAATCCTTTCTAAAGACTACTTGTCTTCCTCTTTAGCTTCTTCATTAGTAACTTCTTCTGCAGTCTCTTCTTCAGTTTCCTCTGCAGCATTTTCTTCTTCGGCTTCAACTGTTTCTTCTACAGTTTCAGCATTTTCTGTAGTTTCTTCCTTTACTTCTTCTGGTGTTTCTACAGCATCAACCACTGTTTCTTCTTCATAAGATATGATATCTTTAACATCTTTCTTACGACTGTTTTTAACAGCTGTTTTAATTAATACTAATGAATTTTTTGCTCCTGGAACATTACCGCTTATTAAAATATAATTTTCTTCTTTATTAACTTCAATAATCTCTAGGTTTTGAACAGTTACTGTTTCGCTACCCATGTGTCCTGCTAGTTTTTTACCCTTTAATACTCTTTTAGGAAGCATTGTTCCAAGTGAACCAGGTCTTCTATGATAATGGGAACCATGGCCCATAGGTCCTCTTGATTGATTATGTCTTTTGATAACACCTTGGAAACCCTTTCCTTTAGAAGTGCCTGTTACATCAACAATCTCGCCCTTTTCAAATACATCAACACTAATGGCATCTCCTGCATTATAAGATCCTTCATAGTCTCTTATTTCTTTTAAGAAGCGCTTAGGTGTTGTGTTTGCTTTTTTAGCATTGCCTATTTCAGCTCTTGTTGCCTTTTTTTCTTTCTTTTCAAATACGCCTAGTTGAATAGCATTGTAACCATTAGCTTCTGTAGTCTTAACTTGCATTACAATATTAGGTTCTACTTCAACAACAGTTACAGGTATAAGTTTTCCATCTTTAGAGAAAACTTGTGTCATACCAACTTTGCGTCCTAAGATTCCTTTCATTTTTTACTTTCCTTTCCTTATAATTTAATATTAATATCTACACCACTAGGTAAATCTAAATGAGTTAGTGCATCTATTGTTTCTTTGCTTGGGTTTTTAATATCAATTAATCTTTTATGAGTTCTTCTTTCAAATTGTTCACGAGCATCTTTATCTTTATGTACAGCTCTTAGAACAGTAAATTTTTCAATTTCTGTTGGAAGTGGAACTGGTCCTGATATTTCTCCTCCCGTTCTTTTAACAGTTTCGCATATCTTACCAGCTGCTACATCAAGTACACGATGATCATAAGCTTTTAAAGTTATACGAACTTGTCCTTCTTTAGCCATATTTTTCTCCTTTCGTCTATATCTAGTATAGGCTTGCTCGACGCAAATTACCTGAAAGCTATTATTTACCAACTCATCCTAGCGTATCAGCAACCTCGCGTGTCATCGCAGTCATACAAGAACAACTATAACACAATTTTATGCCTAAATGCAAGAAAAAATCGCAATTTTTTGCATAAAAAATAGATATTAGCAAAATATCTATCCTTTTTTAAAAACATAATATATAATTTTATTCTTTTTCTAATATGGAATTAGCAGTCATTTGACTTGGTATAGCTATATCCATATAATCAAGTATAGTTGGTGCCACATTAGTAAGGTCTCCACCTTCTTTAAAGTGCACCTTAGGATCATTAACCGCGAAAGGTACTTTAGCTAAAGAGTGGGTTGTACAAATTGTCCCATCCGGATTAATCATTGTATCACAATTGCCATGATCGGCAAGTAAGAAAACGGTATAAAAGTTTTCTTCCGCAGCTTCAAGTATTTTACCTAAGCAAATATCTAACGCCATACACGCTTTGGTTGCTGCTTCCATATTACCAGTATGCCCTACCATATCAGGATTAGCATAATTGGCAAAAATAAAATCATAATCTTTTTCCATACACTCGATAATTTTTTGGGTAACACCTACTGCGCTCATTTCAGGTTTTAAATCATAAGTTGGCACATCCGGAGATGCTATATGGAATTTATCACAATTAGGAATCTTTCCTTCAAAACCACCATCAAAGAAATAAGTAACGTGCGGATATTTTTCACTTTCCGCTACTCTAGCTTGTTTAAGGTTTAATTTAGAAAAGTATATTCCTAATGGATTATCAATGCTGTTGTCTCCTAAAAAAGGAATAGTTGTTATATTCTTATCAACGTTGAAAAAGGAGTAAACTAATAAATTACTATAATCATAAACAGGGAATTCTTCAAACTTAGGATCAGTAAAAGCCGATAAAATTTGTTTAGCTCGATCAGCTCGGAAATTCATCCAAATTAAGATGTCATCTTTTTTTATTAAGCCATCAGGATTAATAATCATTGGTTCAATAAATTCATCAGTTATACCTTTAGCATATGAGGCTTGTAACCCTCTTTCTATATCTAAAACCGACGTCCCTGTTCCTTTAGTAATTAAATCATAATATTTTTTAGTTCTATCGTAGTTTTTATCACGATCCATAGCATAATAACGACCACAGACTGTTGCTACTTTACCTATATTTAGTTCTTGGCATTTGTTTTCTACCATTTTTATATAAGTATAAGCTGTTTTAACCCCTGTATCACGACCATCAGTTATTAAATGATAATAAACATTCTTATATCCGAGTTTGGCTACCAAATCAGTCATATAAAGAAAATCATCAACGCCGGCATGAATATTGCCATCACTACATAGTCCCATAATGTGAACAGTTTTATTAGGCGTTTCTGCTAGTTTTTGAACAACTTCGTTATCTTTATAACCATCAGTAAAGAAATCTAAAATCTTTTCTTTGCTTGACTTAATTAATCTTCCTGCGCCAATTGTTAAATGGCCTACTTCACTATTGCCCATTTGGCCTGGCAATAAGCCAACATATTCTTCGGAAGCATATAGAGTTGTATGAGGATAATTAGCATAAAATTCTTCAAAATTGTGCATCTTAGCAGCTTTAACTGCATTTCCCTCTATCTCATCTCTCATACCAAAACCATCAAATACAATGGTTAAAACTTTTTTCATATTTTCATCCTTTGCTTACAAGATAATACCACAATAGAAATTAAAACTCAAATTACATAACTTTTTTATAGCTTTTTAGCAAAATTCTTATCTAACTTAAATCTATCTGCTATTGTAGTAATAAATTCTGAATTAGTAGGTTTATCTTTATCACAACTAATAGAGAAACCAAATAAATCATCCATTAAAGATAAATTACCTCGCATACAGCCTATTTCAATAGCGTGTCTAATAGCTCTTTCTACTCTTGAGGCGGTTGTATCATACTTTTCAGCAATCCTGGGATAAAGGTCTTTCGTAATATAAGAAATCTTATCATCATTATAAATTAATACAATGCTATCTCTTAAATATTTATATCCTCTTATATGCGATGGAATACCAAGGTTATGCAATAACTCACTAACTTCAACATCGATTTGCTTTCTAGTGCTTACCATTGGCGTATTGCTATTTTCAAATGACTCTTGAACTCTATGTTCTAAAGAAGTTATATTCACAGGTTTAAGCATATAGTGAGTTACATTATAGTTCATACACTCTTTAATAACTTTGTCATCTTTATAACTAGATAAAATAATGACATTTTTCTTGATTCCCCGCGAAGTTATTTCCTCTAAAAGAGCGGTCCCATCTAATTTAGGTAATAAGATATCCATAAGAATTAAATCAAACTTATCGCTATTAGATATTATATATTCCAATGCTGACTCGCCATCGGCAAAAGAATTTACTACTTCGATTTTACCTGTCTTGGCAAAATGCTTAGTTAAGTTGTTTACTACTATCGTATTGTCGTCGATTAATATCGCACGTATCTTACTTGTCATAAGAATTATCTCCTCTTTCTGAAGTCTCAATACTGCTCGACCACAAACTCAATTATAGAATAAAAAAAGACAAAAAGCCATAGCGAGCCATGTACTCATTTGTCTATATCTGTAAATTATTGTCGATTTGTGTCCGTATGTTTATTAATATAGTCTAATGCTGCCAAATTATTGTTACTTATGTATTCTAATGAAGCCCCTCCCCCACTTGATAGAAAGGTAAAGGCATCTTGTAAGCCAAATTCATTAATAGCATTAAGGGTATCCCCACCTCCTGCTATTTTAATGGCGGAATTATTTTTTAAAGTTGAAAATAAAGCTATCGTACCGTGAGAAAAACGACTTTCCTCAAATTTACCACAGGTACCATTAATAAATATTGTTTTACTTTCATCTAAATATTTTTTATATTTATTAATCGTTCTATCGCCTAAATCAAGTATTTTGTTATCTTCTATAACAAAGTCAATTGGCATTATTATTTTATCTTTATAAACTTTAATTAACTCTCTTATTTCATCTAAAGTCATTTCATCAGTTGTACATAAGCTATCTTTAACATCATACCCACAGGCATATAGGAAAGAATTAGCTATTCCTCCTCCTAAAAGGAGTTTATCACACTTTTTAAGTAATAATTTAATATACCCTAGTTTATCATCAACTTTAGCACCACCCATAAAAATGGTAAATGGTCTTTTAATATTCATTATAACAGGGTTAAGATTATTAATTTCTTCTTTAACTAAAAGCCCGATATATGTTGGCAAATAAGTCGAAATGCCAGCAACAGAAGCATGATTTCTATGTAATGAACCAAAAGCGTCAACAACAAATACATCTGCTAAAGAAGCCCAGTATTTTGCTAGATTAAGGTCATTATTACTTTCAAGTCTTTCCGTTAAGTCACAATACCGAGTATTTTCAAGCAAAACTACTTCGCCATTTTTAAGTTCTTTACAAACTTTCATAGTTTCCATACCCACCGGAGAGTTTAAAAATTTAACATCTTTATTTAATAGTCTTGATAACTCATTTCTAACAACTTGTAAAGAATACTTTTCTTTATCTTCGGCTGTTTTAATTCTACCTAAATGACTCATTAATATGAGCGCATTATTATTTTTTAAAAGTAAATTAATAGTTTCTAAACTTTTTATTATCCGACTATTATCTATAATCTTTCCATCTTGGATGGGAACGTTAAAATCACATCTAACTATTACTTTTTTATTTTTAATTTCTGTTTCATCTACATAATGTATCACTTAAATCACCACCTATGATTACAAATAACATTTTACCAAACAGGATATTTTTTTTCAATAAAAAAGGACATTTATTAAAACATCCTCTTTGCCGTTCTAAGCATTTGGGCAGTATAACCCCATTCATTGTCATACCATGCTACAACTTTAACTAACTGTTTATCATCGCTTTCAACAACATTGGTACATAGGCCGTCAACCGTAGCCCCATATTTCTTGCCAACAATATCACAAGATACTATTGGATCTTCGGTATATTTTAAGACTTCGCTTTGATGATTTTTAAAAGCTTCGTTTATTGCTTCTTTACTAACTTTTTTTGCTAGTTCTAAACTTACATCTATTACGGAACCATCTGCTACAGGTACCCGATAAGCAAGGCCATCCATTTTGCCTTTTAAAGTAGGAATAACAAGACCGATAGCTTTAGCAGCTCCCGTAGAAGCAGGGACAATATTTTCGGCGCTAGCTCTTCCTCTTCTTGAATTCATACCCTTTTTATGAATATTATCTAAATTAAGTTGATCTGATGTATAAGCGTGTATTGTACTCATAAAGCCTTTGACAATGCCAAATTCATCATCTATAACTTTTAAGACAGGGGCTAAACAATTAGTTGTACAACTTGCAGCACTAACTATCTTATCTTCTTTATTTATTGTATCATCATTTACGCCATAAACAATTGTCGGCATTAAATCTTTGCCCGGCGCACTTATTAGAACTTTCTTAGCTCCTGCTGTAAGATGTTTCCCGGCCCCCTCCGTTGAAGTAAATGCTCCTGTACATTCTAACACTAAATCAATATTTAAATCTTGCCAAGGTAAATTTTCTGGATCTTTTTCAGCAAAAACTTTAATTCTTTTCTTGCCACATATTACTAAGTCATTGCCGTCAAAAGAAATTTCATTTTCATGAAATGTTCCATGAACAGTATCATACTTAATAAAATAAGCAAATTCCTCTGCCGTAGCATCTAACGAATTAATTGCTACTATGTCAAAATCAGTTGATGTAATCATTTGTCTAAAAGCGATTCTACCAATTCTACCAAAACCATTAATTGCAACTCTAATCATTATCATTTCCTCCTATAAACTCTCTTAATATTGAATCTTTTGGTACATATTCTGTATTAATTGTAAAAAATTGTTTTAAAAAATTTAATAATCTTCTTGCTTCATTATAATAAGGTTCATCTTTAGTTACCGAATATAATAAAGGCTCTGCTAAAATTTTTAAGACTCCTACCTCATAAGGCAACGAAGTATTTATTATTCTATCGGCATTACCTACGAAAGGAATTATGTGTTTTTCTTCTCCGGCTCTTACTTTATGCCAGTAAGCTAGTGTATCATTAATAGATGATCCCCTCGTGCGAAAATCTCGGACAATTCTTCTTATTAATCTTAAATCATTTAAAGATATATAATTATGTTCATCTAATCTTAAAGGAATAAAGGGACTTACATATATCTGATACGTCTTTTCCTTTGGCAAGAAAGATAAAACATTGGGATTTAAGGCGTGTAATCCTTCGAAAAGAATAATTGTATCATCATATAGTTTTACTTTTTTACTAGATATTTCTTTATGCCCGGTTACGAAATTAAAACTTGGTAAATAGATTTCTTCTTTATTAAGTAACCTTTCTACATCTTCTTGTAAAAATTTCGTATCAATGGCATCAACACATTCAAAATCATATTGACCATCGGCATCTTTTGGCGTATCTTTTCTTTCTTTAAAATAATCATCAATTGAAATAACTACCGTATGTTTTCCGTATATTTCAAAATAACTGGCTATTCTTTTTGTAACCGTTGTTTTTCCACTTGAAGAAGGTCCTGCGATTAAAACATATTTAATATTGTTATTATTGGTTATTTCTTTGGCTGTTTCATTAATACTTAAGTTAAAATTTAATTCTGTAGATTTAACAAACTTCGTTATAAGACCATCATATATTTCTCTATTTATGTCATTTATATAGGGAACTTTCATAGTCTTTAACCATTTAGCTCCCTCTTCATAGGATTTCATAATGCCTTCATATTCATGATACTCCGGAATTCTACCATCATAATATTCCATCGGATAGCTTAATAAAACTTTGTTATCTTTTAAATATTTAATATCATAATTATTAATAATACTTGTAGAATATGGCATTTCAGAATAATAATAATTTACAACATTTTCTAAACGATATAATGTTATAGTCAAATCCATGATATTTTGGATATTATCAAGTTTTACAGTATTTTGTAATTTATCATAATAGGTTATACCATCTTGACTTTTAATAATTAACTTTTCTATCCGTTTATCTTCTTCAACTACTTGAAGCATTGCCGTTTTCAGACTATAAATATCACTATTTTTTAGTTCAACGCCTTTAATTGTTGCAACGATTCCACAAGGAATATTATAAGAATATTCGACGCGTGCTTTAGGAAAACATTTTTTTAAGGAATATTCAAATATCATCTTGAGGCCCGCAACATAAATACGATTACCATCACTTTCATCAACATCAATAAATTTAATATTTACATCATGATCACATCTATCGGCTAAAGAAGTAATTTTATTATTAACACAAACCCCAATTATTTTTTGGGCATTAGGAAAAGATTCACTCATTTGTTTATAAGTGGTGTTCATAGGAAAAGACTTTTTTATTCCGTTATCTAAAGTTACAGTTATGTCACTCATGTCATTGCCCCTATCCTTGTAATAGTAATTATACCATTTAAACTATTATATGTAAATTAAGAAAATATATCTTATTTAACTAGGCATTTATTTTTTTCATATTTATTAATTTCCTATTTTAAAAAGCTATCAATCTAATGAATATTTTTAAATAATTTAACTATTATATTTATAGGAGAATCTTATGAATATTATACCTATGGTGTTAGATAGTAGTAATAATAAAGAAACAGTTTATGATATTTATTCTTTACTTTTAAATCATCGTATCGTTTTTCTAACAGGAGAAATAGATGATAATGTTGCCAGTTTAATAACCGGGCAATTACTCTATTTAGATAGTTTAAATTCTAGTGATATATCGCTTTATATTAATAGTCCCGGGGGTAGCGTTAGTGCAGGTTTAAGTATTTATGATACAATGAAATACATTAAATCTAATGTTATTACCATTGGTTTAGGTATGTGTGCTAGTATGGGAGCTTTTCTTCTGTCAAGTGGCGATAAGCGTTATGCCCTGCCTAATTGTGAGGTTATGATTCATGAACCTTTAGGAGGAGGCTCAGGCCAAGCAACAGATATCAAAATATTAAGCGACCATATCTTAAAAGTTAAAAACAAAGTAAATCAAATATTAGCTAAAAACACTGGCAAAAAAATTACCCAAATTGAAAAAGACACTCGTAAAGATAATTATATGAGTGCCGAAGAAGCATTAAAATATGGCTTAATAGATAAAATAATAAAAAATAATAACTAGTCAAATCTAATTATTATTTCATTATCAGTAGAATATAAATATTTTTCTTTAGCATATCTTACAACATATTCAGGATCTTGCATTTTAGCAACTTCACTTGATAACTTCTTTTGGTCTGCTAAAAGGGTTTCAAATTTAGTAGTAAGTTCTGCCGTTTCTTTACGATTTCTATATATTCGTGAAGCATCTTTAGAAATACTAGTAACTAAACAAGCTAACAATATGATAATTGTTAGAGAAATAAATAGTAGTCTTCTTTTTTGTCTAATAGTGCTCTTCACTGTATCCTATATCCTCACATTTTAATCGTATACTTTAATAGTTTTAAAGTCAATTGCAATATCTATGATTTACACCTTCTTTGACACGCTTTTACGCAGATGAATTTTTAACTTTAATTTAAGAAATAATTGCTTAAATACATTTGTTACTTTAAGTTTATATCCTATAAAGTAGCCTAAAACAAACATGAAAAGATAAAATATATGAAAGTACCCATTTGTAAGATGATAGAAAATAATTAAGTAGGTAAAGGCATAATCCAACATAAAGAGGATGGTAATTAATATTTTCACTAGTATAGGTTCATTTTTAATAAAAACATAATTTAAATATGATAAATAAAACAAAATAAACCCATAGAAAAAGTTAATTACTAATGAAGTAATTTGTAAAGATACATTCATTTGAATAATTTACTAATGACACTTTCTTCTTTTTTCTTAGCTATTTTTTCTACATAATTATAACCATTTATTTTGCCCTTTATCTTAATTAAGCCTTCATGGGTATCTAAATTTAATAATTCTAAACCTTCCCCCGTAATATGGATGGGGCCTAAATCAGTTTCAATTATAAATTCGGTATTATCAAAGCTAACTATTTTCGAAACGCCATTTAAAGTCATTAAACTTCTATCAATAATTTTAAGTTCACTACCATTACTTATTTTATCATTCATAGTATTCCTCCATTATCATAATATGAGAAATACCAAATAATTATGTCTATAATATTAGAACTATCCTGTAATTAATGCATTTAAAAAGCGACTATTGTCGCTTTAATTATTCTTCCTCAGTATTTGTAGGATTATTGTATTCTGCTAAAATTTTGTCTTCAAACATTTTTCTGGTTTCAGCATTGATTGGATGAGCTATATCTTCATAGCGATCATCAGCTACTTTTCTGCTAGGCATAGCAATAAATAGCTTTTCATCTCCTTCAATAATACGGATATTTCTTACAACAAAGCAATCATCTAGAGTTACTGTTGCATATCCTTTCATACGAGAGCCTTCTCTTTCTGTTTTGTGAACTTTTACAGATGTAATTTCCATATTCCACACTCCTTCTTGTTATCCACAACTATATTTTATCCTATTTAAAAGCTATTTGCAAGATGTAAAATCATAAATATTTCACATTTATATCTTTTGTTATTATATCCCGATAGGCAAAGCTTTTTTCTTCGCCGTTTTCTAAAATTGTAAAAATGTTAGGATATACCTTATATATTGGCCCTTCATAGTAGTTAATTTTATTTCGCATACCATAAACCGTAATATGAACCCTTTTGCCAATATCTTTTTTTATTTTAGCTTTAATTTCATCTATATTCATCTAGGAAACCCCACATACATTAAACCTGGAGTAATAATGCCCCCGATACCATTTGTACCATATTTAGTTTTACCAAGGATATTAACTAAATCTATGGATTTGTTTCTTTCTGTTAAAGCAATATCAGTAGCTATAATCGCGGGATCTAAAGCATGAATATTAACTCTTTTAGGACTAGACGCAAAATTAGCTCCGGCTTTAATTAACTCTTCATAGTCACTTTGACAAGCTCCAGCGATAATGACAAGTTTTTCTTGACTCTTTTCGTATTTACGAGCTGCCCGAATCGCTTTAACAAAATTTTTAGAGTTTTTATAATTATTAATATCTTCTTTACTACCATTTTTAGCATAATAAGCATCATGGCCTGTGATAATTACGATATCAGGCTTAAATTCCTTTAACAAATCAATAATTTGGTCAGCAATATCTTCTTCATTTATCTTTTTGCCTATAGCATAAACGCCCATATCCTTATAAAACTTAAGACATTTATCAAGATATTCATTATCGGCATCAATATGTAATATTTTACCTGGAAGATAGAAAAAATCATCTCTTGTCTCTTTTTTAGAAATCTCAACCTTAAAGTCATCTTCAACATCAGTAACTTTTTCAAGGTCACTTAGTAAACTATCAGCACATAACCTAACATATACCCCCTTTAAAAAGACTACATCATCTTTAATATTTATTACCTTAAATACTGTATCATGATTATAGGATTTTCTTGTTACATAATCACCAACTTCAATATTCAAATATATCACCAATTAATTATATGTTTGGGTTTCTTTAGTTATTAATAGCATATTTAAAAACTTGAAATTATTTTTAAGTTCAATACTGGTTTGATAGCGTAAAAAAATGGCGAATTAACACCATTTAGTTTTTATCATTATTATCATGTACTGGATTTGCCGGTGCTTGAGGTGGGACATCCATTGTTGGTTTTGGCCCCTCAGTTGGTTTTTCAGGCATATTTCCTAATGGCATTCCTGCGTTTTCACTAGGTGTATTTATTATTTGTGGTCTTGCAGTTTGAACTTTTACTTCAGGATTATTAATATCCATCTTACCAAGTTCTAAACCATTAACAAAGTTAATTACTTTATCAATAAACTTGTTGACAAATTTTGTGATAAAGTTTTCTTTCATAACTTTATTACCAAGAAGTGAAATGACAAACATAAACTTAACAAGTACTATTACATAGCCTACTATAGAATCGGCAGTGTTTAGAATAATTTGAATTGGTTCTAATAGATATGCTTGTAAATTACCTAATGATATAGGATCATCTACATAGCAATTAATTACCTCAACAAAATTGTTTATTGTGTCGACTACAACAGGATAAGCATTAACAATTAAGTTCCATGCCATTTGGAATAATGATAATCCTATAAAAAATGATAAGATTTTAATCATTACGCCTTTAATTGTGTCATTAAGTTCACAGAAAAGTAAAATAAATAACACAACTAGTAATAATGCTTGCCAGCCAACAAAGAAACTAGCTACAATAAGCACTGATGCAAGTCCAGAATTAATTTTAATTTTATTCATCTTTATCCCTTTCTACTATCTTAATTATAAATCTATTTTGTAAAATTAAAAATATTTATTATTTTCCTTTACATTTTTCGTACAATTCTATAAATATTTCTTCAGCTAACTCTTCGGCCCTTACTGCTAAATCTAAGTTATGGGAATGTAATACTTCATCAACTACGGCTTTGTCATACTTAGCCAAATTGTTTTTCAAAGTTTTTCTTTTATGGCTAAAACATTCCTTAAGAAATTGCCAAAACTCTTCAGGTAAATCGGGATGATTCTCCCGAGTTTTGCAGTTGACTTAAATCTAAATCTTATTCAATCCCAGTTAAACACTGGATTTTTTTATGTCAAGTT
>CANQIK010000008.1 GCA_947624085.1 uncultured Bacilli bacterium | reverse complement strand
GTATTTTGTATAGTTAATTAAATTACAATCATCAAAGCAATAATAGTAATAGTCACTATCCATACAAACCACCTCCTTGAAATAAAAAACGAGCTAGCCATCCAAAGGACGAACTAACTCGTGGTACCACCTTTATTTGTAATAATAGTTTATTACCTCTTATTGATAACGGATATTATCCGATTAAAATCATCATTTGTAATTCATCATTTTATTTTTACTTGCTTTCACCAACCACAAGTTCTCTACAAAATATTTTAAAATAATTACTTCGAATGAATCGCTTTTTAATTAACTGGATTGATTATACTATATTTTATGCTAAAATGCAATTATGTATCTTTTATTGTATCTTTTATCTCTATTAAAATACTTCTACTTTTTCTTTATCACTTACATTATCCAAAAGATTATTGTTCTCTTTTAACAAATTTTTCATTATCCATTTTATATCTTCAATAGCTTTATCAATATTAAATCTTCCATTTCCCACGGGATAATAAACCGCGTAAAAATAATATATTTTTTCATTTATTTTTTTCTTAAAAAGTTGTTTCCTTACTTGGGAAACAGATATTTTCTTATTTAGAACAATAGAACTTACTTGATTGCCAAAAAGGATAATTACTTTAGGATTAATAATTTCAAATTCTTTTTCTAACAAATGCAAATATTTTTTATAGATATTATCTGGTAATTCTCTAGCATCTATTTGGGTACACTTCCCTAAATTTGTAATAAAATATTTATGATTTTCGACATCTTCATAAACTTCTTCTGCAAATCTTTCTGTCCATTCTTTCCCTTTGATTTCCCTTATTTTTCTATAAATGTCTTTATCTACTAAACCTAGTTCATAAAATAAATTCCATATATTTTTAGTTCCAATCCAGGGAGATTTAATGCCTTGCCATTTTTTAGAAGATGCTATATTTCGACCTGTTGGATTCATAAAAACAAAGCAAATATCCGGATTATTTTTACAGCCACCATTATAAATTGAATCTAATTTTTTAGCACCATATTTTAATTGCAGTTTATCATACTCAATTTTTAAATCTTCTAATTGCATTAAACTCACCAATTTAATTTTATCATAAAGACAAATAAAAGGAAAAATAGCAAAATAATGAATCAATTAAGTATAATAAAAAATAATTTAACTTTTTATATAAATTATGTTAGAATATCATTGTCAAAGCGACAATTGTTATTTATCTATTAGTAGCAATACGATAATAGTCAAATGAATTTAGAAAGGAAAATTTTATGACAAAAGAAAACCCTACTATAGCAGAAGATATTTCTGCAAAACATTTTGCCCTAGGTCCTTTAGATGGACGGTACTCACAAATCGGGGAGAAATTATCCCCTTACTTCTCTGAATATGCTTTAGTAAAAAATCGCGTTAAAGTAGAAGTATATTGGCTAAAATTCTTACTTGAAAATATTAAAGGCTCTGACATTTTAGATGCTTTTGATATTACTAGACTTCCAGAAATCATGGCAATTTATAATGATTTTTCTGAAAGCTCTTATTTAAGAGTCAAAGAAATTGAAGCAGTTACCAACCATGATGTAAAGTCTGTTGAACTGTTTATAGCCGAAGAACTTAAAAAGTTAAATATGGAAAGCCTTGTTAGTTTCGTGCATATTGGTTGTACTTCCGAGGATATTAACAATCCATCTTATGCTAACATGATAGCTACGGCCATTGCTGAAGTATGGGCTCCTACTGCTGAGCAACTCATTGATAAGATTTATGAAATTGCAGTTGAACACGCTGATACACCTATGCTTGCTCACACACATGGTCAACCAGCAACTCCTACAACTGTTGGTAAAGAAATGGCAGTTTATGCTTACCGTTTAAAAAAATCTTTAGAAAACATTAAAGCTATTAAGCCTTGCGCAAAATTTAATGGTGCAACTGGCAATTATGCTGCAATATCTGTAGCTTTTCCTAATGAAGACTGGCCAACACTTGCTAAACGTTTCATTGAAGAATATCTTAACCTAGAGTTTAATCCTCTAACAACGCAAATTGAAAGCCATGACTATATATGCCATATTCTTGATGGTATTCGTCATTTCAACAATGTACTTAGAGATTTCGATTTAGATATGTGGCTTTATATTAGTATGGAATATTTCAAACAAATAGCAGTTAAAAGTGAAGTTGGCAGTAGTACTATGCCTCACAAAGTTAATCCTATTCGCTTTGAAAATAGTGAAGCCAATATTAAAATAGGCAATGGAATTTGTGCAGTACTTTCTGATGAACTTCCTCGTTCTCGTATGCAAAGAGATCTTTCCGATTCTTCTTTGCAAAGAAATATTGGTCTAGCCTTTGGTTATTCTCTTCAAGCTATTGAGCAAACTATCGGGGGATTAAAAAAAGTAGCGGTTAATACAGATAAGATTTCTTCTGACTTAGACAGTAGATGGGAAGTTTTAGCAGAACCAATTCAAACTATGCTTCGTAAATATGGTATTCCTGATGCTTACAATCAGCTAAAAGAACTAACAAGAGGAAAAAATATTTCCAAAGAAGCTATTCAAGAGTTTATAAAATCTTTAAGTGTAATTTCAGAAGAAGATAAGTCAACTCTTCTTGATCTTACTCCTTCTACTTATACTGGCCTTGCTCGCAAAATGGTCAAATTTTAAAGTAATGAATAAGAGCCTTTCCATTTAGGATGAGGCTCTTTTTATATATTTGTTGAATTGATTATATAAAATTTTAATGCTCTATTTTATTGTAATTTAAAATCATAGTAAGTGTTATTTGTTATTTGTTAATATTTACTTTTATAATTGACATTGCTATAATATAGAACTGAGGTGGCAAAATGGCTAATGATATAAGTTTATTTAATTTATTTTCAAAACAACAAGCAAATTATGAAAATGCTTTAAAAGAGCGAGAAAAAATAGCCCAAGGCAAAAAAACTGCTGTTGACCTTGCTTTAAGAATAATTGATGAAGATTATAAAGCCATAGAAGAAAGCAACGAACAACAAATTTCCACTATTAGTGGTGAATTAGATAGTACTAGTAAGCAAATAAAAAAGTATTCTAATTTTGATGGCAAGACAATTGGCAATATTTTAGCTTTTTTAGTAAAAGTTTTTGAAGATAAAGATTTAGTCTATGAAAGTGGAGAACTTATTTACTATGTTCGGGATTCTGGATGGATGGGTGCCTATGATAAAGAAGAATATAAAATTTTGAAAATGCTTATACCCGAGGAATTTTTAAACCAAACACATGAATATCGTAATTATCAATTAAATCAATCTATTATTATAGAAGCGGAAACTCCAATTTCAAAATCAAACGCCGGAAGTACCAGAAAAGATGTAACTTTTTATTCAGTTATTAATGGCAAAATAGTCTTTACCTCTTCATTTGATAATTGTAGTTATTTAAAAGAATATATTGATTTTGTAATAAATTATCGTATATTAAATAAAAAAGAAATTATTACGAAAGAAGAATTAATTCAACTTTTAAAAGCCTTTATTTTTGCCCATTATAATATGATTAATCCAAAATACCAGGATGATATAAACGAAAGTATTCGAAAATTAGAATTATGAAATATTAAATTTCCAGTTCTTTTTTTATCAGAAGAATACATTGCATATATTTTGGCAAAGTAAAAAATAACAAATTAATTTACTCGTTAGGATTATACATGTAGTAAAAGATGGCATGTAAAAACAAAGAAAAGTTCATTGAAATTCAGTTAAAAGTTATATATAATACTGATAAGAAAACAAGGAGTGATAAAAATGAATGACTCTATTATAGAATTTGGCTTTAATGCCGATTTAACACATGAAGATTATATAGCATGGGAAAGTATTGGAACTAAGTATAATTTTAATCTAACAGCCAAACTTTTTGGTCTTTTCTTAAGTAATGATAAATACTTTTTATTATCGGAAGTAACACAGTCTTTTGGCGATAATTGTATGAAAGGTACTATCGATGTAAGAGAAGTATCCTTTGATAAAGAAGATGTCCTTAGTAATATAATAATTGCTAATAATGTGCCATCTGAAGAGTGTATGATGATTTCAAGAATGTTAAGCACTAAAGAGACAAGAGCAGAATTAGATACTGGCACTCCAATAGAACAAACGAAAACATTTCAAGCTTTAGCAAAATTAGGCCTTGATTTAAAAAGACAAGACATATCATTAGGTGAAAGAGTAACGGTCTGTGGCATAGAGCCTGTTAAATTTGATAGTTATAAAAGCAAAATAGCTGATAGAACAAGATAAGAAGCAATATTTTACGATATTGTTTTTTATTGTTAAATATATAAGTCCATAGAAAAACCTCATAGGATAAGCCTATGAGGTTATTTAGTTTTTATTAAATATTAATCTATTGATTCATATAAAGCTTCATATGATGGAACTGTAACTGTTACTTTTTTCTCTTCACCATCTACAGTAAAGTAGCCACCTTCAAAAGTATTAGATTTAGAAACTTTCCATCCTACAAATTTATATCCTTCTCTTGCTGCTGGAGCAGTCATTGTAATATATTGTACGTCTCCTCGTCTACTTTCTCTAACAGAACTCTTTCCGCCATCAAAGCCTACGCAACGAGTTGTATTACATGAGAAATCGACAAACCAAATAATTCCACTTCCAAATGCAGATCCACTCCATTTTTTAAGTGTTTCTTCATCTAAATGGTTTTTAACACCAATTGTATCAATTGCAACTGTTGGAACTGAAGTAATAGTACGGCTTGTTGAAACAATTTGAGCTCTTTCTGCAGCAGATATTTTGTATACTTCTTTTGGTTTATTAGCTTCTTCTGCAGCTTTTTGTTTTGCAGCTTCAGCAGCTTTTAAACTTTCTTCAGATTCTCTTTCTTTTCTTAGTCTTTCTTCTTCCTCTTCTTGAGCCTTTTTAGCAGCTTCAGCAGCCTCTCTTTCGGCTTTAGCCGCAGCAGCAGCTTCTCTTTGAGCTTGTTCACGTTCTTCTTGAGCTTTCTTTTCAGCGGCTTCAGCTCTAGCAGCAGCATCTAATGCCCATTGAGGTAAACTATTAGATTTTTGTGAAGCCTCAGCTTCAGCTTGTTTTTTAGCCTCTTCTTGAGCTTTCTTGGCAGCTTCGGCAGCTTTTCGAGCTTGTTCTTCAGCTTGTCTTACTCTTTCAGCTTCAGCAGCCTTCTCGGCTTCTTCGGCAGCTTTTTTAGCCTCAGCAGCTTTTCGAGCTTTTTCTTCTTCTAAAGCCTTAGCAGCTTGGGCTTTGGCTTCAGCAGCAACTCTTTCAGCTTCAGCCTTTTGTCTAGCTTCTTCAGCTTTTTTAGCTTCTTCTGCAGCTTTCTTGGCAGCTTCTTCTGCAGCTTGTTGCTTTTTAGCAGCTTCTTCTTGAGCCTTTTTGGCAGCTTCAGCAGCTTCTTGAGCAGCTTTTAATTTTGCCTCGGCAGCTTTTCTTTCTTTATCATTTTTAGCAGCTTTTAATTCAGCATCGGCTGCATTTTTAGCTTTTTCAGCTTCAGCAACAGCAGTATTTGCTTTCTTAGTAGCTTCTTGAGCAGCTTTTTTAGTTTCATCAGCCTTCTCAGCTTCCTTTTTAGTGGTTTCAGCTTTAGTTTTGGCTTGTTCTTCAGCTTTATTAGCGGTTTCTACTTCAGCTTCAGCATTCTCTACTTCTTTTTGTGCTTCAAGTGCTTCTTTATCAGCAGCCTCAGCTTTATCTTCGGCTTTTTTTGCTTCATTTGCAAGTTGCTCTGCAACATTTAATTTGTCTGCAAAGCTTAGTGTTTCCTCACTATTTAGCTTCTTGGTTTCTGCCCTATTAGTATTTGATAAGGCATATGCACCAGTGATAGCTAAACCAGAAACGATTGCAATTCCTGCAACAGATTTGACTATTGTTTTTTTCATGATATTTCTCCTCTCAAATATTTATAATTTAATTGTATATTATTATATGCCAAAAGTCAATTTGTTGTAAATGTATACACATAAATTGTCAATTTTTTCCTACTATTTAAAGTGCACTTAATATTAAAAATTAATACTTATAATTTTACCTATTAAGATGACTTGCAATGTCTATTACTTTCTTCGCTTGGCTTTTATATAATTTATGGATATTAATAATAAATTGCTTTAGCATTTCGCCTTCTTTGGTAAGCTCGGTTCCCTCTCTATTTAACCCTAACATATCCATTATAATGGCACCTTCAAAATCCATTTGCTTTAATCCGGCAAAATTATCAAAATAAGCGCCTATTATCCCTGCTTTACTATATTTAGTTAAAGCTACTACGGTTTCTTGGCATTTTTGAATATAGCTATCTAGAACTTTTTGACTCAAAATATCTAAAATATCATTTTTATCAAAGCTAAACAAATCGTAGTTTCTTATATATTCAAGCTCATCTAAACTTAAAGTAGAAAAACAAGCTTTCATATTCATTTCATAAACTTCAAAAAAATCAAAATCATCATCAGACTCAGGATCAAGACTTATCTTATCTCGCCAACTACATCTTAAATATTCATATGTAATTTCGCGTCGAAATTCAACTGCCGCTTGGACATTACTGCTATCAATAACTTCCTTTTTAGTAAATATATTACTCATAAATGCCTTCCTCAAGTTGCTATTATAACATCTTATTAAGTAATTTAATATTATTTTATTCAAAAAATAGCCATATTTGATATTTATTATAAAAGTTGCTAAAATTATGTTTAGAAATATACTGAAAGGAAGCGCATAATTATGACGCAAAAGAAATGCAAAAATTGTGGAGCAGAAGTTGATGAAACTGCAAAATTTTGTTCAGAGTGTGGAAAGCCTATTATCAAAAGAGGAAGACCAAGGAAAGTAGCTCTAGTAAAATGCGGGGAATGCGGGTATGAATACAATGCGGATAATAGCGCATGTCCTAACTGTGGTTATCCTAGCAAAATAGAAGAAAGTGCTGAAGATACTAAAATCTGTCCAGAGTGTCAAAATAAAATAGCTCAAACTGCTAAAGAATGTCCAGAATGCGGATATCCTTTTGAGGAAGAAACTCATGTTACCAAAACTTTAATTTTTGCAGAAAAGCCCCACAATAAAAATAATAGAAAAATCGAGCCTACAATAATATTTTATATTATATTTATCCTAATTTTTATTGCCGGGTGTATCACAGCCGTTTTAATATATAGCAAAATCTTTAAATCGCAAAAAGTTGTCGAGCCAGAATCAATAAGTTACAAAATAACCCGGACTCTTTCTTGTATTAATGATAGTAAAAATGAAGAAAGGAATTACTATTTTGATAAAGAAACTTTAATTAAATACAGTATGTATGCTAGTAAAGATTTTACAACAGAAACTAATGCTAATAATGAAGTTAAAAAGTTTAATAACAAATGGGATAATACTAAATTAAATGCCGATATTTATGCTCACAAAAACGATACAGTAGTAACTGAATCCCTAATTATCGACTTAAAAAATACTAACACTAGTCTTGATGATGATATTAATAGTAATGAATCATATATCGATATCAAAAAGAAATTAGAAGATAAAAATTGGTATTGCTCCGATTATAATAAAGACTTAGGAACTAATTTACCAATTAACGATATCAAAGCAAGTTAAGCCTGCTTATTAAGCTCATCCATATTAAGAGTAGCTAAATAATCATCGGTATAAACATAAAAAATAGTTACTTCACTTGATACTTCCGTTTTATAATAAAACATATTTTTAATTTCCTCAGGAGCATCTTTAATATCTCCTTCATAAATGACATCTTTATCATTTCTAATAACTTTAATATTAACCATTCTGGCTAAGCCAATTTTTTGATATTTTTTAAAACTTACAAACATATTTCTTCACTTCTCTAAAAACATTATAACATTTAAATTAAAATATGTTAAAATTTAAATGAGGAGTAAAATAAATGAAGTCAAAAAATGATCTTTGTCTTTTGGTAATGGACAATATGAGTGAATTGGGGGAAAAAATTAATAGTGAACTACAAAAAATAAGAAAAGTAGATTATGATTTTCGAGCACCAATTGAAAATGTCAAATTTAATGATGGCGAAGGAAAAATTGTTATTAAAGACTCAATAAGAGGTAAAGATGTATATATATTATCGGATCCCCACAATTATAGTATTACCTATGAAATGTACGGTCAAAAACACCAAATGAGTCCTGATGAACATTATATGGATATTTTAAGAATTGTATCCTCAATGATGGGCCATGCTAAACAAATTAATGTTGTAATGCCTCTTTTATATGAATCAAGACAACATAGAAGAAAAAGTAGAGAATCTTTAGACTGTGCAATTTCGTTACAAATTCTTGAGAAGATGGGAGTTCATGAATTAATTACTTTTGACGCTCATGATCCAAATATCCAAAATGCAATCCCTCTTATGTCATTTGATAATTTCTATCCTACTAATAATTTATTAAAAGCTTTACTTGCTAAAGAAAAAATTGATTTAAATAATATTCTTGTTATAAGCCCAGACATTGGTGCTATGGAAAGAGCTAAGTTCTTAGCCAAAATCTTACGTTGCGATATTGGAGTATTTTATAAGCAAAGAGATGTATCCAAAATAGTTAATGGTAAAAACCCCATTATCGATCATAAATACCTAGGAAGCGATGTTGAAGGCAAAATTATAATCGTTGTTGATGATATGCTTGCAAGTGGTGGTTCAATGCTTGAAGTAGCAGAAGAATTAAAGAAAAGAAAGGCTAGTAAAATATATTTCTTTACTTCATTTGCACTATTTACTGAAGGCTATGAAAAGTTTGAAGAAGCTTATAATAATAAAGTTTTTGATGCTTTATATTCCACTAATTTAAATTATGTTCCTGAAGAAATACTTGTTAAGCCTTGGTTTAATTCTGTCGACTGCTCCACTTATCTTGCTAAAATTATCGATTGTTTAAATAATGATCAATCTATTAGTCAATTAATGGAAGATAACTCTGCGGTAACAAGTTATCAAAATGGTGAATTTTAAGACTCAGATTTAGTTATCTGAATCTTTTTATATTATGACAAAAGCTATTGTTTAGATTTATAGCCCATGCTAAAATATTAATATGAAGAAAAAACATATCATAGTTACCTTAATTTGTTTAATTATATCTTTAGTAAGTGGCATTTTATCCCATGATATCTTAATTGGCGGTATAACTTTATTTACTAGTTTATTATGTTCCTATTTTGCTAGTGAAGGCAAAAGAATTAACTATATACTTGGCTGTATTTTTAATTTAACATATGCTTATGCTAGTTACAAGAATGGCCTTTATGGTTTATCTATCTTTTATTTATTTGTCTTTACCTCAATTAATATCTATGGCTTTTTAACATGGTCAAAAAATCTTAATCAAGAAAAAGAAGTTAAAGTAAGAGGCTTTAATCTTAAAAATTCTATCCTTATTATTGTAAACTGCATAATAGGAAGTTTGCTTTTAGGCTATTTACTTACTCTTATCCCAGGCGAACAACTTTCTTATATGGATGCCACCTCAAATATTGTAAATTTATGTGCTACGATTTTGCTTGCTTTAAGATTTAAAGAGTGCTGGTGGTTATGGTTAGTTAATAATATTGTAGACCTTATAATATGGTCAATAGTTTTAATAAATCATGGAGATAATGCTATAATGATGTTCCTAGTTGCCTTAGGCTTTCTTCTTTTAAATATATATGGCATTATTAAATGGTATAAAGAAAAATAATTATTTCTCTACTTTAGCGCCAATTTTTTGGCCTAAGAAAACATCTGTTTCTATATTATTTTCCGTATTTGTAAAATATAAATCATCTATTTTAACTTTATCTTTTTCTATGAGAAGAATAATAGTACTTCCCCCATACAAAAACAATCCTTTTTCTTCGCCCTTTTTAAACTCATAATCTTCATGATGATTTTTTATTTTACCTACTAATAAAGCGCCTACTTCAATTTGCGTTACTACACCAAAATTTTGCGTATGAAGGATAGTATATTCGCGCGTATTTTGGGTAAATACCGGATGATTTCTTAAAGCAATTGGTCTTACAGTATGAAGTTTACCTTTAATATAAGTATTACCGCTTTTTTGCCCATTATCAATATAAATATATCTATGATAATTATTCACAGCTAGTCTAAAGACTAAACAAATTCCGTCGTTATATTTGTGCGCTAGTTTTTTATCTTGAACTAAATCTTCAATTAAATATTCACTTTGTTTAACAGGAATAACTAACCCTTTTTTGATGTGATAAGCACTAATTTTTCCATCACAAGGGGCAATAAAAGCCTTGGTGTTTGTATCAATAACTCTTTTGCCCTCTTTTATTTTACGAGAGAAAAAATCATTAAAACTATTTATTTCATCTATATAATAATCATTGGTATTAATATTATTTTTCTTAATAAAGTTTTTAATTAATATCTTTGATATTTTTCTATCAAGCAAAAAACCACAAAATTTAGATACAATTCTTGTGGTCAAAATTTTTAATAAACATCTTCCTATAAAAGTATTATATAAAAACTTTACAAATTTAGATTCTTCTTCTGGAATCATTTTCTATCCCCTATTATGTTAAAATTTCTTTAATAAAATTAATAATAAGAATTCAATTACCCCAATTCCTATCATAATAAGTATTCCTTTTAAGCCCGCTTTTTTAATTTTAAAGTTAGCTAAAAAAGCAAAGCCAGTTATAATTGCTACAATAAAATATATTAAACTTATATCCGCAGGAAATACTTTATGAAAAAGAAGTACTCCTGGAAAGATTAAAGCAGATGAGGTAACAGGAAGTCCTGTATAAGTCTTACGCGTTCCTTTTTCCTTTTTTTGTCTTTCTTCTTCCGTAACATTAAAGTAGGCAAGTCTTATTAAAGCAGCTAAAACATAAAGAATTAAAACAGCAAATAAAATTAAATACATACTTTTAGTATAAATAGGATTATCTACTAAATGCAAAAATGAATAAATAGTCCCTTTTTCAAAGTATCCAGCGTTTTTTATTAAAGCAGCCCCAATACACGCGGGTAAAACCCCAAAAGCTACTAAATCGGATAAAGAGTCGATTTGAATACCATAATTTTTCTCTATAGCTGTTCTATTTTTTTTAGTACTAGCCACTTTACCATCAAAGGCATCACATAGACCACATATTAATAAAAAGAATGTCGCAATATAAGGGTGTCCTGAACCGGCAAAGGAAACCATAATTCCTGACACAGCCGAAAATAATGACAAATACGTTAAAATAACGGTATAATCATAAAATCCTATCATTTTTTACTCCTCTTTTTTAATAAACAAAACTTAATTATAACTGTTACACCACATATTATAGCACAACTATAAAAAGAAAGCACCCTTGTTAATAATTCTAGATTACTAGCTTCAGCACTCGTTAATAATCTAGAAAAGCCATCTAATAATAAATAATCAGAAATGCCCATAGCTCCAGGGATCGGAATAAAATTAGCCCCAATAGTTACCATACATTGGATAGACCAAACACTTAACACACTTCCTAAAGAAACATTATGAATGCCATAAGCTCCTAAGAAAACAAAAACCGTTACTAAAAATAAGCATACTCTTTGTAAGATGTTATATCCTAATGCTTTAAACATTACCTCTTTACGAGATTTTAATAAAACAGCATATTCACGATATTTATCCATAACTAAAGATAAGTTCTTCATTTTTTCCTCAGGATTTGCAACAATATGTAACTTTGCTAAAATTTTCAAGAAAAAAGAACATATATTATGTAATAATTTAGATTTAAATAATAATAAAGAAAAAGTAGTAATTAAAATAATTTCAACAAAAAAACCAATAATAATAAATATCTTTGAGACACTACTAAACTTTAAATACATTGGTATGCTAAATAAAAAAGTAATAAAGGAAACAATAAATAAGGCAACTGTATATACTAATAAATTAAAAAGTAAAGTTGCCGTAACTGCTGCTGAATGCATACCATCTTTAATCATAAAATAGGCACTTGCTGGTTGTCCTCCTGTTGCAGAGGGCGTTATAGCGGAAAAATATAAATCGGCACTAGAGTAAAAAAAACCATCTTTAAATTTCGTTTTATAGCCAAATGATCTAGCAATAACATTTATAGCTTGGCCCTCAAAAATAATGTATAAAATAAGGGATATAATAGCTAAAATAATCCATATATATTCAGCATTTTTTAAAAAAGATACAAAACTTTTAAATGAGAAAGCTTTATTTAAAGAAGTTATTGTCCAAATACATAAAACAGCAATCAATACAAATAATAAAGAAAGCCATATATTTTTACTTTTTTTTAGCTCAGTATTATCTTTCATAACATTCTCCTTAGCCACTTTTTTAATTATAACATACTTATGATAATTTTAATAATGATAGTTGGTTTTAAAAATTAATCTTTAATTAATTTATTAATTAGTAATGTAGCCAAATAAGCTGCTAAAATCATAACTAAAAGCTTTAATATAATCGTCGGATTTTGAAAACTTTCTAAAAGACCTGTTCCTAAAAAGCCCCAGAAATATACCATAGATATTTTGCCGACCAATATAGCTAAAGCAAATTTTTTGAAATCAAGTTTAACTAATCCTGCCGCGATATTAATAGCAAAAGCAGGCATAAAAGGACACGCGACAACAGCAGCTAACGTAGCAGGGGAAATTTTTTTCATAAATTTTACTACATCTTTTAAGCCTTTTACTTTCTTTATCCTTTTTAAAGCCCAATCAGATAAACCTTTTCTTACTAAAAAATAAGACATAAAACAGCCTAGGCACGTACATAGCCAAGATATTAAAAAGCCTACCAAATGACCAAAAGCTAGAAAATTAATTGTTATAAAAACAAATAAAGGTAATATTGGCATAATTGATTCTAACATAATTAAAAGACAAGCTAAAATAGGCGCCCAAGCACCCATTGCCATAACCATATTTTCAACTTGTGTTGGTAGTTCTCTTAACATCTTTACACCAACTAATATTATACTACAATAATTAATATTTAATAAACAACTTGAACAACTTTAAAGCCTAAATATGTAAGGCGATGTACAACTTTACTACTTAAAACGCCCTTATTACACATAATATAATATGTATCATGATAATTTAAATATTTACCCGGATTATACATTAATTTATCAGCATAAATATTTATGCTTCTTGGATCATGTTTATCTTTATAATCTAAAGGGTGTTGGACATCTATTAACTTACCCATTGAAGAATTATATTCGCTTATCTTTATCTTTCTCATTATAAAACCTCATAGTATAATATGAGGTTTAACATTTTATAAATAATTAATATATCCTTAAGAAATGGTAACTTATATTATTAATCTTCATCATCAAAGAAATCATCATAAAATTCATCATCAGTTACCATATTATCATTAACAATAACACTATCCTTATCAACATTAATCTTAGGTTTAGAAATATCATCTAATTTTATTTCTTGCGTTAAGTCTAAAGTATCTTCTTTACTAGGTTTTTGTATTACAGTCTCAAGGGCATCAACATCTTTAGCTTTAACTTCGGGCTCTGATATCGTTTTAATAACCGGTTTTTCTTCCGTAGCTTTAGCTTCTTTTTCTAGTTTAGCCTTTTCCGCAGCTTCTTCAGCGTCAAGTTCAGCTAGTTTCTTTTCAATATTTTTAACCATATCATCAATATCTTTATTAGTTAAATTAGCATATGGATTTAAACCATCATTTGCAAAAGGATTAGGCGATGATAATGGTGATGGTGATGATAACGGTGAAGGTGAAGGCGAAGATGAAGGTGAAGAATCATTGATAAAAGGATTTTTAGGTTGAGGCTTACTAACATCATCAAGGAAAGGATTTCTTGGGGCTTTATTTTGCAAAAATGGATTATAACCAGGTTGTAAGAAAGGATTAGCTCCCGGAGCATTCATTCCCGGATTATTAAGCGCTTGATCTTTCATTTTATCATTTACAAAAGCTTTTATATCAAAAGTTTCAATAGGTTTAACCTCTCTTTGAGGTAAAGTAGCTTTTCCTAATTTAATTCCCCAATTAATCTTAAAGTCAGGAGTAAGTTGCGTTTTAAATGGGTTTTTACGCCATCTAATAATTATAGCTTGGAATAACTTTAACTTTTGCAAATCAGATACAGTAACAAGAGGTGTTGAAGCTGTTTTATCATCTTTTTTGGACTTAACTTCCCCACACATCTTACTAATTTCTTCAAGAGCTTTTAACTCAGTAGATATCAAATAAACTAAATTACCACAGTTACCTTTAATAACTTGGGCAGTTTCTTCACCATAAACATCATTTAATTGCGCAAAGTTTTGAATAATAAAGGTAAATCTTATATCTCTACTACGAGCCGCAGTTACCATTGAATCAACATCTTTTAAAGGAGGCATATTAGGGAACTCATCAAGAATAAAATTAGTACGATATTCTAGTTTACCCCCATTTTTTTGTGCACAATCAATTAGTGTTTCATAACATTGTTTAACAAAGATTGTCATTAAGCCATGGTAAGTTTTCTTTTCATCATGAATAATCATGAAAACGGCTGTTTTTTGCTTACCAATATCCCGCATATCAAAATCAGAATATGAAAGCATTTCACTTAAAGTTTCTCTTGTAGAGAATAATCTTATCTTTTGTCTAAAAGTTGATAAAATACCACCTTTAGTATCACTTGGCGCATTAATGGTATTTGAAGCATAAATATATGGTGATGTATTTTCCCCTTTTAAATGAAAATATTCTTTAATATAAGGGGTTGTTCCTCTTCTTTCTTCACCAACAGTAGACATTAAGTTAATACTATTTAAATTAACTTCTTGTTCTTTGGCATCAATAAATAAACCTAAAGCAAGGCCTGAAAAGTAGTCAGCTGCACTCTTTTCCCAGAATTCACTATCTTTTCCCGCATCTTTATTGTATAAAATATTAAGAGCAACGTCATCTAATAATTCAATACCTTTATCGGTATTACCGGACTTATAGTATTGATATGGTAAACTTAAAGGATTCCATGCATTACCTTTTTCAGGTTCCCGGAAATTAAGAATAATAATATTATAACCTTGGCTTTTTAAATATTCACCACAGTACTCATAAATTTCCCCTTTAGGGTCAGTAATAATCATACTTTCGCCTTTTTTAGAAAGTAAATTTACTAAAGGTTTAACTATACATTCTGTTTTACCTGAACCAGTAGCTCCTATAACAAGGTTATGATATTCGCCATTATCTACCCATATTTCATTACCTTTATTTATAAGAGGTATTCCCGCGGCATCTAGTGTTTTATCTATTGGATTTACCTTTTCAACATTTTTATCGGTTTTAATATCTTTTTCATTGGCCCATTTAGCATATCCATCACTGCCTTTATCGCCAATGTGAATACCAACAGAGCCTTTATCTTTATTAAAAATATAAGAAGATACACTTGTAAATATTAAAACAAGTACGGCTACAAATAAACCTAAAGTATAGAATATGTATTCAGAAGTAAAGGCCTTAAAAGGAAGCAAGCCGTAAAATGTGCCATCATTAGAAAAAGAAGCAAAATTCAAAACAGCTATAGCGCAAAAGTATAGCAATAATAAACAATATGAACAAAATAGGACTAAATCTTTCTTAGTAACTTTAAAACCCATAGCTTCTCCTTTTTTAAACTTATTATATTATACTACATTTATTCTTTTACTACTACAAAAAAACACAAAAAAAGCCACAAATTATGGCTTTATGGAAGCGTAACTTTAAAATTCATTATTGATTCTTCATCAAAAATTATCTCTTTTTCGTTATTCATAATAATAGAATATTTCTTTTTACCATCATCGCCTTTAGTTCCATAGCTTTTAATACGGGCAGTAATACTATTATAGACATTATCTAAATCGTTAGAGAAATCTTCTAAAGTAGGATATCTACTAATTGATTCATTTGATAACATTTCATAAGCTTTTGGGGTATTTAAATATAACATATTTTGAAAATATCTAATGTAATTAATACTTATTATTTCATCATCATATGATTGTTCATTATAATCATTATTTGCATTTCTTTTTAATCTTTTAGAGGTATTAATATTATACTCTTGAGCAAAGGTAAATAAATCGCCTTCATTAGCTATTGGCAAAATACTAAAGCAATCATTATTAAAGTCAATAATTACGACAATACTTATATTTTCAGCTTCATAAAGGGTCTCCGAAGCAAAGTCGTAATTTTGCATTTCGCCACTGACAAAGTAATATCTAACCGCATTAGATCCTTTGCGATACATGGTTTTTGCATAAAAAGTAATTTCATCATACTTACTATTAACATATTGTGTCAAATTATCCACCGTAATATCATTTTTCTTAATATAATCAGGATCAAAAACGTTAATTATACTTTGACTATTTCGATTGGCAACTAGACCATAAAATAAATTAATAATGTTATTTACATTAAAGAATTCAGTGTAATCAGTAACGGCTTCAAGCGAAAGTTTTTCATAAGGATCTACCGGTAGAGTTGTTATATCACTAATATTAGTGGCAGTATTTTCTGACCCACCTTTATTAGAGGTATTTTTATTGGTAACAGCTGTATTTTCATTAGAATTTCCTAAACCAAAATTATCTTGCCGGGAAATATTGAAATAAACAAATACTAAAGCTCCTAAAACTACCGCGATTATAACTAAAACAATTATATAAACTTTATCATTTTTCATATGGTTCCTCCTTATCTACAACCATTAGTTACATACGTAAAATATTTAGCACTATCAGAGCTTGCCCTTTCAGGACATACTACGGTACTATTTTTTGGCGATTCAAAATGAAGACAGAAATAATTAGCTTTATCATATGCTGATCCATTAGAAAGTAAATTACTATAAACATCTCTGTAACTAGTAGTAAGTTCATATAGCAAATAATCAATTTGGCATTCAACACTATTTAAATTACTACCGCAATGATTTCTAAGGTTCGTATATCGTCCATTATGCCATTGGACTAGTCCATAACTAGTACCGCTATCACCTAAAGCATTAAGCCTAAAACCACTTTCGGCATCTATATTAGTCATCAAAGCTGCTACAGCAGAGTCAGAAAAGCCAGAATTTTTAAGTGTTAAGCAAATGGATTGTGCATTATTTGAACCCACGACGCCTGTAATACCAGTTATTTGTCTTGGCCTTTGATTTTGGGCATCAACATATTGAGTAGGATCCGTAGTTTTGCCATCAATTCTTATTTCAAAGTGTAAATGGTTACCTGTAGAAGCTCCTGTTGTACCTACTTTACCAATTATTTGGCCTTGCGTTACACTTTGCCCTACTTTTACCATTATACCACCATTCATCATATGCGCATATCTTGAGGAAGTACCATCGCCATGATTTATTTCCACATAATTACCATAACTACTATGATAAGTAGCAATTGTTACCGTACCTGATCTTGTTGCAATAATTGGCGTTCCTTGAGAAGCAGGGATATCAATCCCTGAGTGGAAGGAACTTTTACCCGTTATAGGATGAATTCTTGAGCCATAGGGAGAAGATATTCTTGTCCAAGAGGCAGTTCCACTATAAAGGCCTGAAGCATCTTGACTTCCACCAAGAGGCCACCAATAAGCAGTATTATTATCAGCATATGTATAAGAAATAGCATATTTTTCTAGGTCATAAATTTTATAATTATTATATTCTGATATTTCTTTAATTATGGTTTCATAGGTTTTACTATTAGTAGCCTTATTTATCATATTTTGCTTTATAGCTTGAGTATATGGTGGATTGCCCATATCATACTTTGTTAGTAATTCATTAAATGAAGATGGAACTAATAATAAATATTTAGTATTATTATAAGCTTCATTTAATGCCATTATAATATCAGTATTCGGCGCAGGAATAGAACCTGTTTTAGTTCCTTTAAATTCGCCACTATAAGTAGTAATTAAATAAGTGTTAAGGCCCTCACTATTAACAATATCACACCCATTTATAAGGTCACAATATGGAATGCCATTATTACCACTTTGAAGTTCTATTTCTTTATTAGAACTATCATAATTACCAATGTTAAGTGCTAATGCCCTAAATACAATCATATTCGCAGAAAATAATTCAACCATTTGTTCATAAGTTAAACCCTCAAGTGAATTATATAGTTCTGCATAAGCAGCACCCTTTATTAAATCATCTAAAGTAAGTTGTTGTAATTCAACCCGATTTTGTGCATTATTATATGAATTAGTTAAAGTAATAGTGGCTTTCGTAAAATCATATCGTTCATCTATGGAAGAAGATTGTGATTCTTCACTTTGAAGTACACCGCCCTCTCCTAAAAGAAAGGACATAAGGAGAATAAATAGTAAAAACAAAACACCAGCACCCAATAAAATAATAAGGAGCATAGGATTAGTTCTTATTATATTTAATAGAACACCTTTTTTCTTTTTCTTCTCTTGTTTTTCTTTTTCAGCTTCAGCAACCGCAGTGTTTGCCTTCTCAGCAGCTTCTTCATTTAAAGCTTGTTGATTTGGCGTCGAATTTTGATTAGGCAAATTCTCCTGGGCAGCCTCAGCTCCTTCTGTAGCAGTTTCGGCGCCTTTAGTAGCCGTTTCTGCACTTGTAGAAGCGGCTTGAGCACCACTTGCAGCTTGGGCCGCATCAGCACTCGGAGCACCTTTACTGCCAATTAAACTAATCGCACTATCGGCCATATCAATAACACCGGCATCATCAGCTTCATTTATTTTCTTTTGAACATGTCTTGTTAATGGATTCGAATCTGTCAGCTTTGAGGTTGCTTCAGCAATTCGATCATATACTGGATCAGCAATTTTGGAATCATTAATTATATTTGCTGCCGCGCCTCCTATAGGACCACCAAAATAAGTAGCGGCGCCTTTTACAGCCGTTTTAGCAACTTTTTTATTCGTTTGTTCAGCCCTAGCAAGATCATCAGCATATTTTTTTTTAGTCAGTTGCTCCCAGCTAGGAGGATTTTCGGGATCAATATTATTTTCAGAATTTTCGCTATTTTGAATATCATTTTCTATAGCATTTATATTAGAAGTACTTCGATAAGGTTCCCGCATTTTATTATAAGCAGATTGAGTATTTGAATCTTCTTTTTTAAAAGGCATGATATTAGTATCTTGCTTTTGATTATAACTGCTTGTTCCCTCGCTTGGATTGTCATTTGGATTCAAAACTCATCACCACCTTACTAATTAAATATCAAGTTATAAACCCCCACCACTACCAAGGGAGTCAAGTTCTTCCTGAGTAGCAATAACCCGCATATTCATTCTTCTTGAGCCACATATAAATAAGGCTTCTCCTTGATTATAATACTTAATTGCTTCTTTTTCATTATCATTTAAGTCAATTAACTTAGATAAATCTTCTACAGCTTGTTTACGAAGGCCCATTACTAAATAATAAGAAGCATTATCAAAGATAGCTTTACCATAAGTAATTAAATTTGGATCCGCAAAATCAGTAGGTTGTTGTGTAATAATAATCGTACCTGTATTGTACTTACGCGATCTTCTTTGAATTTGGGCTAAGAATTCAGCTCCAAGTTCATTATGACCTGATAATAAAACGTGAGCTTCATCAACCATCATAATAGTATTTACATTTTTATCCAAACATAAACCCCAAGCATATTTCAAAATATTAAAGAATAAAGCATTCTTAATATTTTCATCACTATTCATAAGTTCTCTAATATTAAAGACAATAAAATCACTATCTATTTGTAATGTTGTATGGCCCGTAAAATAGTATCTTAATTCTTTTACTAAAGGTCGTATTTTAAGTTCAAGTCTTTCCATAATGTCTCTTTCATGAGTTGCATTAGTCATTGAAGTTAAACGACCTTTAATTGTTGCATAAACATCATCAAAAGTAGGAAAGTCAGCACTTGTAAGTTTAGTAAAATCAGTATCAAAATCTATCTTAAATCTTTTATAAGTATCTTGTAAAACTTCACTAAAAAGCGTAAGAACATCTTCTTCAATTGAAGGATTATAATATTTCATAAAGGCTTTAACTTGTTGTAAAGCTCTAGTTAAAACCGTATAACCAAGTCCTTGAGAAATTTCTTCATCATCACTATCACTAACAATCTCTAAAGGATTAATCATGCCAAATTCGCCACCTTTACCAAGGCTTAAAAAATCACCATGAACAAAGTTTACTAAATCCTCAAGTTCACCTTCAGGGTCAATACATACACATTTTAGGCCATTTCTTAAGTGTGTTCTTAACATTAATTTACCCGCGGTAGATTTACCTGACCCAGAGGTACCAAGAATAATTAGATTAGCATTATTACGATTATTTTCTTTTCTTTCTTGATATAAGAATTGATTAAATAATACGACTCCTCCTGAGGCATCAATACCAAGAAGAGTACCATTACCTGGATCTTTAATGCTATCAAAAACAAATGGATACATACCTGCCAAAGTAACGGAAGGAATAGGTATACCAACTCTGTCTTCGATATCTTGAGCTGGGAATATAGGGATAATACTCTTTAATGCTTTTTCTTGTTCAAACATTAAAGATACTCCTCTCATACCAAGCGCATCAAGATAGTTACGAACTTGCATTTTTCTTATTTCCAGTTCTTCTTTATTATCAGCCGAAATCATTATGTGCATTTGAAAGTCAAAGATTCTAGCTTGCGTAGAAGCTAAAAAGGAAATAAATTGTTCAAGAGATTCATAATCTTGTCTTATTTTCTCTTGAGTAGTTTGATCTTTTTCTGATTGATATCTTGATTTTAAGTCGGCTATTTCTTTATTAAGCATTTTCTTAAGAATTTCAAATGAAATAGGAATATGTTTAATAGCGAGTCTTACCCCTTCCATATTAGTAATGCCTGCTAAATAGCCAGGAAATACACTTCGAGGATAAGAGACAATAGTCATAATAGTGTAATAAGTACCACCCAACATAAATTCTGTTGGTTTAAAGTACATTCCTTTTGGAGCTACTTCGCTTTTAATTTGATCTTTTGCCATATTACATCACCGCCCCAAAATTTGATGTTTGACCATCATTTAAATAATTATCTAATATCATTCGTAAATCACTATTACTAGTTTGAGTTGATTGTAATCCAGCATTAGCTAAACCACTTATTAGATTATGAATTTTCTTTTGAACTAACTCCATTCGCTTTTCTTTAAATAATATATAATATTCTGTATCAACAACACTATATTGTCTTGACATAAACATATTAGCTTTGTTGATATCTTGCATAACAATTTTACGCATTTGAGGATTAGGATTTTGATTATATTGAACTTGCAAAGTTGCAAGATATACATCAATATCAACAGGTCTATCCGCGATTAGAAGCCAAAATTCATAATCAATCGTATTATAGAAATTAGCTAGTTCATACATAACATTATTTTGGGAAGTTTGATCTAAAATAAAGATGTTTTTAGGAACTATTTTAACTCCCGTTACGTAATACTTATCATCAGTATAAATCATACCATTAGCTATATCCCTAATAGGTAGCCAATCTTCTGCATATTTTGATCCAACATTTTGATCATTATTTGTCGTTTGAGCCATAATATTCTTTCACACACCAACCTCTCCAATAATATTTTTTTCTGCCAAAGGCATAATTAAATATATTTATTAATAATTGCCTTACATTATGATAATTTGCAATCGGGAAAACTAATGTTGCTGCGATCAAAAGTGGTAAACTTATTAACACTAACTGCCATGTAGCAGGATCCCGTATTATTACAAGTAGAAGAAGTGTAAGGCCACCCCCAATTGTACACACTACTATATCTGGAATAGTAAAAAAGCCTAATATAAGTTTTGATTTCTTACTATTCGCCGGAATTAAGAAATAATGATACACAAATTAACCTCCTTTTTATTTATTATCGCCCTTTCTAGCTTGGGCTTGTTGTCTTGCACGAGCAGACTCAGAACGAGCCCTTGCACCAACATTTTGATAAGCTCCCGCTACATCATCAATATCATGAGCAGTATGAACTTCGCCTTTATGTTCTTTTTTAGTTATAGGGTCTTCAACATGAGCACCATGGGATTTATAAAGTTCACTAAATTCCTGACTTTTTGCTTTAGTTGCTGCCAAATCTTTTGCCTCGATTCCCGCAATAGTGATATTTCCCATTGCTGCATCTTCAACTTTAAGTCTAGATTGTTTCCAAAGTTGATTATATAAGCTTTCACGCAAAGCAACTTGTTGAGCATGTTCCCTTGCTTTTTGTTCGACAGCCGCATTATAGCCATCTTGATCAAAAGTACCATCAGCTTTAGTAAATTGTTGTTTATTAACCATTGACGCAAAATCTGTAACACCTTTCAACCGATTGACATCTGCTTCGATAGCTGCTAAAGACATTCCTTTATACTCATTTGTAAAGATATCCATTATCTCCTGAGCATCTGAGCCTTTGAACAAAGTTTTACCGTCTTTACCGACCATTGATGATATGATTCCTGTATTTGTTTTAAATTTATTCATAACCTTTTCAGCTTCAGAATGCATGTCATCTTGAGCTTTCTTAAATTCATCAGCGACTTTAATTATACCTTCATATTGCTCTGCACCGCCAGTTGCCCAATCTTTTATATCTGCTGCCATATCAGAAAGATGGCCTCTAATTGGACCTTGATTAGCAGCATGGTATCTTTCTCGTCTTGCCTCCCTTGCAGTTCTATTTTCGGTAGATTCGTTTGCACTCTTACTTGCTGAAGATGCCATTTCTCCGAAACTAGACGCATTTGCGCCCTGTCTAAATCCATGATAGGCGCCTGAACCAGCACCCGCAAAAGTGCTAAGAACACCTCGACCTAAAGCTGCTGCTTTTGCACCTGTACCCTTTGCTTCTTTGAAATTCTTAACAGCATGGCCAGCGTTTCTTACCATAGAAGTAGCTCCTGCACCAATCGCTGCTCCTGCCGTAAATACGCTGGCATTTTTAAGTTTATCTTTAATTCCTAAACTAATATCTTCTCCTAAGCCAAAGATATCATCAACTAGTTTTGGTGCTTGTTTAATAAATGTTACTATCCCCAAAATAATAAAAGCATAGCCAATTAATTTAACCCCAAATGAACAATCATCACAGCCTGAGAAGAAATCGCTATTCATGAACGCCGATATCAAGAATACACCTAAATTCATTATAATAATTCTGATAAAGACTGCGAGAAAAGTTTTGGTAACGGCTTTAAACCATTTTTTAAATATATCATCTTGATTAGGTAAAATACGACATGATATAGCTATAGGCGCGATTATCTGATAAAACGCCAGTTTACAAGCTCTAACCGCCAAATCAAAACAGAAAGAAACAATTACATAGACCAAATATCCTCCGGCAATAAGGGCAATAAGCCAACTGAAATCAACTTCGTCTTTAACAATATTCATTGCAAAAGCTTTAAAAGGCGCAAAAGACCCTAATTCAAGGGCAGCTTGCTCAGCTTGTTCTAAAGTACAGTTACTACTACAATTAATCGTTGTACCATTAGGAAGTTTATAACTACGATTACTACTTTTGCTAGTCAAGCTATAATTTTCATCAACCGGCACAAAAAAGGCTTTAAATGTATTAACGGCCATTCTTCTACCACCTGATTTAATAGTATCCTCACCACTTGCCCCACCAAAGCTTCCACTAAAGAAATTGCCTATAATACCACCATTGGTTGTAAGTATAGAATTTTGAACTCTAAAGGCAAAGTTAAATAAAGAAGGGCAAATAATAATTAAAATAAAAGATGTTACAATATTTTTAAGAATTTTTTCTACGGTTGCCCCTTTTTCATTTTTATCAGGATCGATAACTAGAGTCAGAAAATTATAAGCTATAATGAACAGCATGACAACACCAAGAATAACATAGATTTTATCGGTCAAGCTATGATATATGCTTTGATCAAAAATATTAGTTTCTGCTAAAAACAAAAAGACTTGGTAAGTATAATTTACCAATTGATAGATAGCTCCAACTAAAGAAATAATTATTTTCCAAAAAAATTCAGGAATAAAATCAAACATACCACCTAATATAGCTAAATACATTTCTATAACCTCTATTTATCTTTTAATACTAGCCAATCCCACAGGTTCCATATACATCAAGCAATGTTAGTAATGTCTTTACAATAATAGGTAAAAACCATAAAGCAACTGCATAAAACAATCTTGCGGCCATTTTTTTAGCAAGGGGTTTATACATATCTTTATCATCACCCATCAAAGCTTTAAACCAGTCAACCACTGATAAGACAACACACAAAACAATTCCAGCATACTTTATAATATCTAAAGCAATTTGCAAGTAATAAGCAAAGTCTCCTGCTTTATTAGGATCGCCAAATAAAGCATCACATTTATCAGCATTACTTCCTGCTAAATAAATTATACTATCTGGGGAAACTGTATCGGCTTTTACAAGAGAAAGAAAGCCAAAAAAGGATAAAACCAACACTAAAATAACTAGACCTTTTTTCATAACCAAACCTCTCTAGTATAACTATAATTATACTATTTTTTATTAATAATAACAAATATTTTATTTATATCTTTCAATTGATGCATTACACGTTTTTATTGATGTAACACATTGCATACATTCAGAATACTTGCCGTTTGTCTTATCATAGCCTCGTACTAAATTTAAAACAGCATTAATAATCGTAGGAATAAAGAACACAGCTACAGCTACAAATATCTTAGATATTAATAATCTTACAGCATCTTTAGTTGCCTTATCATCTTCAGCCATAGTTGCCTTAAAAAAGCTATACATCCCCGTTATGATTACGATAATAGGAACTAATATTTTCAAAACCATTACTACATAGCCTAATACTCTAATTCCTTTTAAAATATTTGCATCATGACAAGCAACATACTCTTTTGTCAAACTTGCAGCACTTACACTAGGAATTAATATTAAAAATAAAAAAGTAAAGATTAAAACATATTTAAAATATTTTTTCATAGCTATAGCCCTTCCCACCTATGGTTATTATATACGATATAGCACTTTATTACAAGAAAAAAGCTAATTATTTAGCTCGTTTTCTTATCAACAAACTTAGTTTCAGAAATATATAAAGTAATTATTACAACACCAATACTTATTATTAATAATACATAATTTAAAATAGTATTATTTTCAAAAGATAACACTGGGAAAAAGGAAGCAAGTACCCCATAAGCATTATTCATAAAATGGATAAGCATAGTAGCAAAAATAGAGCCTGTTTTAACATAAATATACCCAAGAGCAAGTCCTAATATAAAAGCATTTATACCTTGAAGCCAATTCATATGGTAGATACCAAAAATTAAAGCACTAGCTACAATACCCACAAAAGCGCCATATTTCTTTTTAAAGGAATTTAAAACTATCCCTCTAAAGAAGAACTCTTCTGCGATGGCAGGAAGAATAGCAATTAAAAGTAAGCCCATCCAAATATTATCAAAATTCAAGAAACTTTCCATACCTGCTATTTGATCGACAGTTGAAGGGAATATAAGCATAACAATTTTAACTATCTCATTAGATATGAAATAAGCCCCCACGAAAAGGAAGAGTAAACATATAAATTTTTTAATTGAAAAGCCATTAAATCTAATACTTTTTTTAATATTAATTTGACTAACTAAACATACTAGTATAGAAACAAATAATATAGTAATCGGCATAATAGCTAGTAAAAAATATAAAGGCGAAGTTGCAAACAATAAAGTAAAATAATTAGCTAAAGCAAATATAATAACGCCTAGAATAAGAGAGCCTAAAGGTGATAAGCAATCACGCGATACTTTGCCTTTTTTAAACGATAAATATTTCAAAGAGTTAGTACTAAATAAAACATCTTCTTGATTATAGATTTTTGATACAATAAATATAAGAGCAACCGAATAAGCTAATGTAGAGGCAAAGGTTAAAATTACAAATAAAGGATCTATGTTAGTCGATAAGGCATTATTAAATAAAAAGGAAATATTAACAAAAGGAATTAATGAACTTTTAAAGCCACCCGTAATACCAAACATTGGCAACATAGATATGAATGCTACTAATAACTCTAAAGGATATAAAGTATTTTGCGCTTCTTTTAAAGTTTTAGAGAAAATAGTTACACTTAATAATAAACCACTAAACATTAAAGCTAAAAGAATGATAGAAACAAAATATATACCTAATACTTTCCAACTTATATCTAAGCTAACAACACCTAGTAATGCTAATGTATCTTTGGCAAAGTACAATGTACCAAATAAAGAAATATATGATAAAAAGCCTGATAAAGCTGATAATATAAAGACGGTTAAGTATTTACTTGTAATAAGTTCCGATTTCTTAATAGGTAAACTAAGTAAAGTTTCTAAAGTACCTTTTTCTTTTTCGGATGTCGTAATTTCAATAGCTACTGAAAAACAGACACTTGATATCATCATAGTAAGAACCATTGAAATAAGTGAAGGAACAACGCTTCCCATTTCGGTAATGCTTTCTTGAACAAAAGTAATTTTAAATGAATCTAATAATTCTTGATAATTAACGCCTTGATTTTCTAAAACATTAGCTACATATACTTGTTTATAATCTTCATATATGTTTTCAACTATAGAACTATTAGCAATTGATGAAGTATTATTAGCATCATAATGAATAAGGTACTCATTATTCTCTTTTAAAATATAAATGCCTAGTTTTTCATCATCAAACATTTCTTTTAATGTATCAGCATCTTCATAAATTATTTTAAATTTATAGACATCAGAATAATCCTCTACAAAATCTTTAAAATCTTCGGTTACTTCATAGTTAACGCCAAAGGTAATGGTATCATCAACATGAGAAAACATTGATATCATAAGGCCCATAACGCCTATTAAGATAGGAAACATTAAAAGAGGAAGTAAGATCATCGTAATAAATGATTTACGATCTCTAATTATATTAAGAAATTCTTTTTTTAATAATGCTAAAACAACCTTAATTCTCATAGTTACCTCCTACTACTTCAAAGAAAGCATCTCTTAAATTTGTAGTATTAGTTTCTTTTTTTATTTTCTTTGGTGTACTTTCACATATTACTTTACCATGATTAATAAATAAAACTTTATCACAAATATTTTCTGCTTCTTCCATGTAGTGCGTTGAATAAATAATAGTTTTACCCCTTTTCTTTTCTTTCTTAATAAAATCAATAATAATTTGACTACTTACAACATCAAGTCCAGATGTTGCTTCATCTAAAATATAATACTTAGGATCATTAATAAAACATCTAGCTATATTAGTTCTTTGGATTTGGCCAGTAGATAAATTACCTATTTTATTATCTTTAAAACTTTCCATATTTAATAAACTTACAATTTCTTTTATACGAATATTTAGCTTATCTTTGTCTATTTCATAAATATTGCCAAAGATATTTAAAAGCTCAACAGGGGTAATATTTTCATATAATTTTGTATTTCCAGATAGGTAAGATATTTCTTTTTTTATTAACGCATCATGTTTATCATAAGAATGATTATCAACCATAATTGTGCCTTCTGTTGGAGACATAATGCCAGACATCATCCGCAAAAGAGTGGTTTTACCTGCGCCATTTTGTCCTAAGATACCATAAATTGTACCATCAGGCACTTCAAAACTAATGTCATCAACAGCATAAATTTCTTCGGCTTTTTTGCCTACGTTTTTAATAAATCTTTTCTTTACGTTTTTTACTTCTATCATGTTATCACCTTGCCTATTCTAAAAACATTATATTATAAAAAAAGGTAGATGACTACCATAACCTACCTTTTATTACCAATATTTTTATTTATTATTCTTACCTTTTTTAATAGGAATTAATTTAACTTTAACGCCTTTATATCTAGCATATTTCTTTTTAACTCCTTCAGGTAAATTTTTCTTTAATACTTTCATTCTTTCACTCCTTGCATTCGTATTATAACATAAAAGTCTAAATGTTAATAGTTTTTTATTTGGCTTTAACTTTTTCTTATACGCCCTTTAGTAGGCATTCTATATTCTTGCGCAATAATAAGAGGAAGTTGATAATTAGATATAGCATCATTCATCTTTTCAACGATTATTTTTAGTAAATCAGGATTGGCTTTACTAATATCAATACCCTCAAAAGCTAAATTTATAATGCCATTATATGATTTAATGCCAACATCCAATTCATTTCTAGCTACATCAAAATATAATTGAGAATAAGGTTCCTCTAAAGCTTGGGATATTTCTTCAACACTTATGCCTTCATCAAGTAAAGCAAGAATTCTAATAATTAAATCTTTATAATAATATGTTCCCACTTCATTAATAGGAAAGCCAAGATTATCTAAAAATTCAAGTATTTCTAATTCCTTTTTTCCTTCGCCAATCGCAATGATGTTACTTTTGCCATTTTTATAATCATTATAAACTTCTTTCTCCGATAAAATGGATAATGAAAAATTAGCAAACATATTGCTAAAAACATTATCGGGGAACTTTATACTAGTATGTTTTATATCACGCATTATAATCTCCTTTAGCTTTCATAAAAAAAGCACTAAACCAACAATATGTGACTTCGTACTTCTTTTTAATCACTTATATCGTGCCCTTTTCCGTGTATTTATTTTACTATAATTTTATTTTTTGTCAATATTTTTTAGTACATAACATCCTTTAAATAGTTAAAAATAGATGCTTTATTAAAATGTATGCTATAGCTTTAAATATAAAACAAAAAAGGTTGCCATAAGGCAATCCTTTTAAGCTGATGGACCCGTTGGACCTTGAGGAATTGTTAAATTCAGTATAAAGTTTGGTGCTGACCCCGTTATAGTTGCAGTAGCATCTGTTCCAGGTGCTCCTGTTTCTACAGTACCAATAGCAATAGTTGGAGTTTCGCCCGTTGGACCAGTTGGACCTGTGGCTCCCACTTCTCCTGTAGGACCTGTTGGACCAGTGGCTCCTATTTCGCCTGTCGGACCTGTTGGACCCGTTGCTCCTATTTCACCTGTAGGTCCTGTTGGACCCGTAGCTCCTATTTCGCCTGTAGGACCGGTTGGGCCTGTAGCTCCTATTTCGCCTGTCGGACCAGTTGGGCCTGTTGCACCTACTTCTCCTGTAGGACCAGTTGGGCCAGTTAAGCCTGTAGCTCCTGTCGATCCGGTTGCTCCCGTAGGGCCTGTTGGACCTTGAGGTATAATAAAATCTAAAACATAATTAATATCGTTATTCATTTTTACTCCTTTCGTTAAACCTGACGAATAGTAACGGATGCATTACTACCAGGTGCTCCTGTTTCTACTGTGCCAATTGCAAAAGTTGGAGTAGTACCTGTTGCCCCTGTAGCGCCGGTTGGCCCAGTTGGACCGGTTATTCCTATAGGACCAGTAGGACCTGTTACTCCCGTAGCGCCAGTTGGACCGGTTGGGCCTGCAATACCTGTAGGGCCTGTTGGACCCGTTGCTCCTGTGGCACCTGTTGGGCCAGTGATACCTGTAGCTCCAGTTGGGCCGGTTACTCCTATAGGGCCTGTAGGGCCTGTTGCTCCCGTAGCCCCGGTTGGCCCGGTCGGACCACCTGCTGGACCGGTTGGTCCCGTTGGACCTATGGGTCCATAACAGCAACAACATGATGTACCATCTGGATTATATTTATTTATATAAGCTCGTGCTCTTTGTATGTTATTGTTCATATTACCTCCATAGTAATGTATTCTGAAATTTATATTTTAAATATTGAATTAGTCTATATAAGGGCATAAAATCATAAAAATATAAAAGAGGTGTTAAATGAAAATATGCGTTTATGCAATTACAAAAAATGAAAGCAAACATGTTAAAAGATGGTATGAAAGCATGAAAGAAGCCGATGATATATATGTTCTTGATACTGGCTCTACTGATGACACAGTAAAGTTATTAAAAGAATTAGGCGTACACGTTGAAACCAAAATTATAAATCCCTGGCGCTTTGATGTTGCTAGAAATGAGTCTTTAAAGTTAGTACCTGATGATACTGATTTATATGTTTGTACTGATTTAGATGAAGTATTTGCTAAAGGCTGGCGAAAGCTTATTGAGGAAAAAATGAACCCTGACACAACAAGAATAAAATATTTATATAACTGGTCATTTAAAGATGATGGTATTACGCCTGCCACTACATTTTATTTAGATAAAATCCATACCAAAGGCTATCATTGGACTCATCCTGTTCACGAAGTACTTATGCCGGAAGGAAAAGAAGTTTTTCAATTAATTGATGGAATAGTTCTTAATCATCATCAAGATTTTGGCAAAAGTAGAAATTCATATCTTCCTTTACTAGAACTCAGTGTCAAAGAAGATCCTGATGATGATCGTAATGTTCATTACCTAGGCCGAGAATATATGTACTATAATCGTAACTATGATGCTATTAAAACATTACATAAGCACTTAACTTTGCCTAAAGCTACCTGGAAAGATGAAAGATGTGCGTCTATGCGATATATGGGTAGATGTTATCATCGTTTAGGTTTTAATGAAGAAGCTGAAATGTGGTTTAAAAAAGCTGAGCAAGAAGCTCCTTATTTAAGAGAAGGATATATTGAACTTGCAGGCTTATACAATGAATTAAAAAAGCCAGAAAAAGTTCTTGAAGAGTTAGATAAAGCTTTTAAAATAACAGAAAAAAGCCAGTATTATCTTAATGAAGTATTTGCTTGGGATAGCTTTCCCTATGATTTATATGCCATTAATGCCTATAATTTAGGTAAATATAAACAAGCTATAATTTACAACCAAAAAGCTATTGAATTAAATCCCGATGAAGAAAGATTAAAAAATAACCAAAAATATTATGAAGAAGCATTAAAAAAGGCAAATGAATAATCAATATGCCTAATTAAAAATCTCACAACGAGATTTTTTTATTGTCTTGAATTTTTAACATCATTTTTAAGAATATAATACTCTTCAAGAGTTAAATTGTTATCATGTAAGTATCTTGCAAGTTCTTGACCTACAAATCTATAATGCCACGGTTCGAAGTTAATACCGGTTATTTCTTGTTTATCTTTAGGATATCTTAAAATAAAGCCATACAAATGGGCATTGTTTATAAGCCATGCATATTCAGGGTCATCTTCAGTTACATCATCAGTATATACACCATTTCGTATATATGCTATATCAATTGCAAGACCACTTTGATGTTCACTTGCCCCAGGAGCCATAATATATTTCAAAGTATGCTCAAGCCCATTTTCAGCAACATTTTTATCCCATATAACTTGTTGATATTCATATGAGCGATAACCACTATCAATTATAATATGATACCCTTCTTTTAATCCTGCTTGTTGTAATAATTGAAAAAATGATAAAACAGTTTGGGTAATCATAGGTTTTAAAGAAGGATCTTTATAGTTATGAAAATTATTTTCATTATTATCAGTAATTACTAAATCACTAGGTACAAAATCACTTTCTAAACGATGTTCTTTATTTATTAAAATATCATAATTCATTTAAACTTTCCTTTCGAATATTTCTATTTATAGAATATAACTATTGATAGTATTTTACCACAAAAATTATTATCGTTTCATAAAAAAACTCGCTTCTTTTTCGAAACGAGTTATAACCTAAATAAATTTCTTTATTTGGCCATAGCAATATGATATACCCAATAGACTTATTAAAGAAACGCCTAAATACATTAAACTAGAATCGCCAGTGTTAGGGATTTCTTCTTGTTCTATTTTTTTATAAGTTGAGGTAAGAACTGCTTTATCTACTACATCAGCATCAGTAGCGACATTTCCCTCAGAATCTACAAAGCCTGTAAATTCATAGCCTTCTTTTTTAGCAGCATATTGATATAAATCTTCTATTTTAGTATTTTCTAATACTTTATGAGGTTCATTATCAATAGTAACTGTAATATAATAAATTGCTTTAATTGTCATATCAACATAAATTGGTTCATCAAGTTCAATTTCTTCGCCAGTTTTCACATTTATAAACATCGCGAATTCTTTATTTTTATCATTAATTAATTTTCCAACTTGACTACCATAAGATAAATCTTTTAGCTGATTTATAGTAATACCTGCTGTAAGATTTTTGAATGTATTGCCTGTATTAGCAATTGTAATATTTATTTTATCGCTCTTGCTTATGGCTTTAATAGTTAAATCAGAATATATTTTTTCATTTAAGTCTACAGCATTTCCTGTAGCCACATTGATAAATGTAATGTAATTACCATCTTCATTATCTATAACTGATTTTAATTTGCTGGCAAAACTTTGCTCTTTAATTTCATTTAAAGATTGACCTGATTTTACTTGATAACTAAAATCTGCTTCAGTCAATTCATCAATTACTCTTATTTTAACTGTTTCCGCAGCACTTACATTTAAAGTCATAAATAAAGATGCAACTGCTATTACAACTAAATATAATACAGTTTTCAAGCTATTCATGGTTTCTCTCCTTTCTTCAAATTTTTGCAAAATTTTTCTTAATTTTGCCATACCAATATTTATTTATATTGATGTTATTAGTATGGTCTTTTTAACTATTTCTATACATCATTAAAAAACTGGCTTTATGCCAGCTTATAAGAGCTATTAGAAGCGACCGCCTCCACCGCCTCCACCAAAAGATCCTCCTCCTGATGAGCCACCGGAGAAACCTCCACCGCCACCACTACCAGAAGAAAATGATCCACTATCACTAGAGCCTGAACTTGAAGAGAAGTGAACATCTGGTTTAGAAGCTGCCGATACACTATTTGATAAATAAGATGCTGAATTAAGTATAGTATTCCAAGCATAAGCATCAAGAAATACACTACTTGAAGAAAAATCGACTTGCTGATTTTCAAGTTTAATCTTCATATTTTTAAGGACTTTATCGCCTATACCAAAAGCTGTAGCATATACTAAGTAACTTTCCCATAGTGCAACTTCAGGTATTTCTTTTTCATCAATTTTAGAAAAATCATTTAAGAAATTTCTAATTGCATATAGCCTTTTTCGCTCAACTTTACCTTTTTCTTTTAATTCCATTTTTATTTTTGTAGGTGTTTTACTTAAATTCTTTTTAATTATGATTGTAGAAATAATAATAAAAATTATCGAAATATGAGTTAAATGATTATTAATAGCTGAGCCAAACATTAATAAAGCATTAATTATCATTATATAGAACATATGAATGTTTTCTCGATATCTTTTAAACCCATAAATACTAATTAATAATAAACCTAATGGCGATAGAAAAATTGTAAAAGTTAGAATTATGCCTACTATTAAGAAATCGCCGTTAATTGTATCCTTTGGTTCAGTATATTCAATTAAATCTTTATTTTTTAATAAATTCAGTTCATAATCACGCCATTTTGTAAAATAAACACTATTTATCTTTTTCATTTGTTTCATATTTAAGGTATCTTCAAATCCAAATATCATTCTAACAAATTGTTTATCACTAGCAGATAGTTGTTTAGCGTCAAAGTTTAACCTAAATACATAATTATTTTTATAATCTTTTTCTACTGTTACGATCTTTCTTCTTATTAAATCTAATAAAGTAGCAGATATTTCATTTTTATTTATAGATTTATCCACTAATAAGCCCACTCCTAAGGGTGATAAGTTATCAGGTAAGTCTCTTATATATTTAGGATCAACATTTTTAATTTTTCGACTGCCAAACTTATTTTTATTTAATGTTATATATGATATTACAAGAAAACCGGATGATACAGCTATTAAAATCATTTCTAATTTTAACTCTTTTAATAATAATTTTTCTCTTAAAGCCTCTAATTCATTATTCATCTTTTTTCTTAAGGTTTGGCTAAAAACACGATCAGGATTATCTTTGGCAAATAGATAAGAAGTATAATCAGAAGCTTTTATTAATGAACTGAAATTAACATATTCAAATTCATCTACTTTATCTTGATATTTTATTAGTCTATTTATATACTGACTTTCTAAAGTATCGTCTCCTAACTCGAGGATAATACCCATTAAATCATCATAATTATTTCTTGTAGGCGCCTCATCTAATTTTGAAAACCAATTCTCTATTTCTTTGATTTTCGCATTTTTTATTTCTTCTCTTTTTCGATTAGCTTCTTCTGCAAGAGCTGTTTCATATCTAACAATTTTATCTAAAGCATTAACATTGGTAATTTTATTTGAGGCATTTATTACCTCTTTATCAAATACTACTCTTATGTCAACAGCCGTATAACTTGGCAAATTTTTAATAGTTGCCTCTACTTTATCATTTGCTAATATTTTACTTTCACCATTTAAAGGACCATGAGCCCATACTTTAATTGTATTATTGTTATTAGGTATATTTATTGTTACTTTTAAATTGCTAATACTTTCGCTTAACTCTTTACCAATTACATTCCAACCTAATTCTGCGATATCATTATGTACGATGGCCATGTTATGTAGTTTATATTTTATATAAAAAGCTTTATTTTCACTACTTGGAATGTATATACGATAACTTTCTCCGGTACTAGTTTCAGTTATTTTATATACCCCATAATCACCAATCTCAGCTTCATTAGTTTGCTTAAATAAATTACCCGTAACATTAGTAAAATCAAAATTACTGTTGACCGCTACTCCTCTTATTTCTTCTAAGGTGATACCATCGCCATTATGGATTGTACTTCCGCCAAAAAATACATTAGAAGGGTTAAACTCGTATGCACTATTATTTTTATAATCTACTATTCTATCCATGCCATTATAATAACCCGTTAAATTAAAATATTCTTCTACCTCTATGTCGCCATTATTTAATATTGTCGCATTAATATAATAATTTTCTATGCCCTCGGCTAAGACAATAGTTGGCATAAATAAAAACAATATAAGTAATAAAAATTTTATTTTTTTCATAACACAAACCCTTTATTTTATATTCAAATTATAAATTATATAGGTTTCAAAAACAAGAATAAGGCAATAATTAACCTGTTATTGACATTTAGCCATATTTTTTTGAACTGCTAATGGTTTAACCTCTAATCCTTGCAATACTGCTATTTTAGTAATAGCCTCAATTTGTTCCTCATTAGCATCAGGTGTATAAAAACAATATAGTGGTTTAACTTTTTTGAATCGATTATCAAGTATTATTTCCGCAAAAGTATTGTTTTCAACTATTTTTCTTTCAATATATTCAGGAGGAAATAGTTTAGAATGATACGGATCTTCATACCATAAATTAGTGTCATCTAGTTGCCAACTTTCTGGTAATCCTCTTCTAATAAATTCTGCTTGCGTTACTTCCCAACTGCCAACATCTTCTTCACAAACGGCAAAAACACTACTTATATCCATAGGATAGGCATAACCAGTATTAGCACTATAATATTCAGTAATAAAATTAGCGTTATCAGAATAAAAACTAGTACATATTTTACTCATTTTATCTGATTCAATAATTGCTTGCGTTAATTGATGAATAAAAACACCATTATGTTCCCTGGCATATCTTTGCCATATTTCATTAGAAATATCCATTAGGGCCTTTTCAATTTCTAAAACTTTTAAATAATTACTTCTAATAAAATCATACCCATTTTTACTAATAGGCACCTTATAATTAAAGTCTTTTAAATTAATGTAAGTTTCTTTAGTATTTTCTAAACCTACGGTCTTTAACATTTCACTTAATAAATCTCTAACATTTACTAGAGCACTACTTACTAAGGCTTTATTTTCAATATCATTCCTGTCATTTAGCAGGGTAATAGCATCACATATCGCTTTTGTACGAACAATTAAATATTTATGTGAGCCATAGTATTTTTCCATTTTTGCTTCTTCTAATTTAGCCATTTGTTCATTACACAAAGGTGTTAAATATGTAATTGCTTCACTTACAGTCATTTTTAAACCTAAACTATAATACATTAATAAATCATTTTCGCTTGGTAATTCTTTTAAATTAGGATATATGGAAAAACTACCTAAGTCATTTATCATTACTCTTCTAAAGGCACAATCATACCTTAACAAGCGGTCTAAATCTTCTAATTTTTCCTCTTTATATTTATATTTACGTATTTGAAAAAGTTGAAAAAAGTTTTCTTTAGTCTCATCGCTAAGAGGGTTATTTAATCCTTCTTTAATTAGTAATTCTAATATTTTGCTATATGTATCATGTAATGGAGAATATTCACTATCAATTTTAGAAATATAATCATAGTAATCCTTATTTATATACTCCATACTTTTTCTCCATTCTTATTTATTATTTTAACATTATTGTACTTAATTTCTTGCAAATATTCAATAAGTCTATTAATTCTACATTATGGTTTACTTTTTATACTTAATTAAATAAAAAAAACTGATATTTCTATCAATTCATTATGTATTTAAAGGCTTTAAGCCAGTTTATCTTAATTTGGCAGGGGCGGAGAGAATCGAACTCCCATCAAAAGTTTTGGAGACTCCTATGCTACCATTATACCACGCCCCTAAGCGCAATATAATTATATTATAGAAGTTTAAAAAATACAAGTACAAGGCGTTATGCTATAATTACCTAAGTCACAAAAATATATAATACATATAATAAATTAGGTGATTTAGATGATAGTTGCTTATAATACAGCAGAACTTGATTTACTAGCAAGACTTATTAGAGCCGAAGCCCTTGCCGAGGGGGAACTTGGTATGCTTATGGTTGGTAACGTTGTAACTAATCGTGTTTTAGCGGATTGCTTAACGTTTAAAGATATTAATTCCATATATAATGCCATTTATCAAAAAAACCAATTTGTAGGAGTTAATAGTTCATTATTTCAAGCTGCTCCTACTACCAAAGAAAAAGAACTTGCTAAAAGAGTATTAGATGGCGAGTATTACTATCCTGCTACTAACGCATTATGGTTTTATGCTCCAGGAAATAACGCTTCATGCAAGAGCAAATGGTACAATCAAAATCTAGCAGGCAAATATAAAAACCATTGTTTTTATAAACCGGATGCAGGAGTTTGTAACACGCTTCACTAAGCAAAAAAATCTGACCATGGGTCTTTTCTTTTTAAATATTTATCAACATTTTTAATTGTTATACTATCGGGTTTTATTTTATCTAGTTCACTCCATTTAATCGGCAAAGAAACGGTCGCTTTATCTTTAAGTCTTAATGAATATGGGCACACACTCGTGGCGCCTTTTTTATTGCGAAAATAATCTATAAAAATTTTTCCCTTACGTTTTTCTTTACGCATATTAGTAGTATATTTAGTTGGATAAGTTTGAACAAGCAAATCAGAAATATCTGAAGCAATTTTTTCGGCTTTAGACCAAGATGTCATTTTTAAAGGCACATAAATATGATAGCCTTTACCGCCACTGGTTTTAAGATAGGCCTTTAATTTGAGTTTATCAAGAATATTTTTTAAATCTTTAACCCCTCTGCGAACTTTAGCAAGGGATAAATCCTCATCAGGATCCAAATCAAAAACTAATATATCTGGCTCATTTATTTTATTTTGTTTTGAACCCCAAATATGAAACTCAAAACTATTCATTTGTACTTCTTCAAGTAACCCAGTAGCATTTTTAAAATAGTAATAATCGCTATTTTCATCTTCTTTATTTCTAATTTTTTTAACTTTTAAGTTCTTCGAATTATTATTAAGATGCTTCATATAAAATTTATCTTTGCCATCAGGACATCTTACCGTACTTATTAAGCGATTATCTAAATAAGGCATCATATACTTACTAACTTTTTTATAATAATCATAAATATCCTTTTTCGTTATCTTACCATTTGCAAAAATAATTTTATCTGGACTAGTTAGTTCAATTTCCTCGGGGGCATTTTCCGCTATTTCTTGCATTGTTCGACCTGTTTTAATACTTGTTTTATATTTATTAATATTATTTTTATTAACATACTCATCTTTTTCTTTAATAAGAAGATAATTATCATCTTTAAAAGGAACTAAAGCCCAAGCTCCTTGTAACCTTTTGCCTTGAATGTAAAATTTTAAAGGTCCATTTTTAAAATTAATTTTAGTATTATTAAGAGGATACCAAGTTCCTATATCAAATAACATAACTGTACCTGCTCCATATTCACCTTTAGGAATTGTACCCTCAAAATTGGCATAACTTAAAGGGTGATCTTCAACTTTAACCGCTAGTCTTTTATCTCTAGGATTAAATGATGGCCCTTTAGGAACAGCAAAACTTACGAGTACACCATTATACTCAAGTCTTAAATCATAGTGGTCTTTTCGAGCTAAATGATGTTGAATAATATATTTTAGTTTTGTTTTTTTAACTTTACTTACCTTTCCTTTAGGTTCTTTGGTTTTAGCAAAATTTCTTTTAGCATTATATTTTTTTAACGTACTCATAACTTCTCCTTATATATGGGATGTCTTAAATGACCATTTTTAGTTTTTTCTAAAAAAGTAACTTCGATATTAATACTAGGTTTTATATAATTAATATCTTCATTAAAATCTGCAAAATAATTATGGCTTTTTTTCTGTTTAAGAACTTGACTATAAATTTTAGCTTTAGGTCCTAGCGAAACTTTACCGGCATAAACAAATTTTTTATCTATATATTCGCCTATCGCAAGTGATAAAATGTTATTTTTCTTTTTTTCATAACCGCCAATTAAATAATTACCATCTTGAATATTTTTTATTTTAATAAATTCATCACAGCGTTTATTAATGTAATATTTACCATCTTTCTTTTTAGCAACAATACCTTCAAGACCTAATTTTGTAATTTGTTTAAAAAGTTTAATACCCTCTTTATCAATTGCCTTAGTTTTTATAAAGTATTCATTATCAGGATATTTACTTAAATATTTTTTCCTTTCGATAAGAGGCTGTGTTGTAAGATTTTTATTTTCATAAAGTAAATCAAAGCATACAAAACAAACCGGGTTATCTAAAAAGGCTTTCTTAATTTTCAAATCATTTTTTAAATGCATTCGCTCACTTATTTTAGCAAATGATGACTTACCATTATTAAAAACAACAATTTCGCCATCAAAGATAACATTCTTTTTTACTATATTTTTAATATCTTGAAGCTCAGGGAATAAACTTGTAATATCTTTTTTATTTCTGCTTTGAATATATACTTCTTTAGGACTTGCAAAAATAATTGCTCTAATACCATCAAACTTAATTTCAAAGATATGCTCTTTTGAATCAAATGGTTCAGGGATTCTTTTTAAAAGCATTGGTCCCCATGAACGATTTTTCCATATGTCTATCATTTTTTCTTCAAACTCTTTTCTAAAGCTTCCATTAAATCATCGATTTGCTTTTTATTACTCTTCTTAGCTTTTTTAACCGCCTTACCTTGAATTTTATCTTCAATAGCATTTTTAATATTATCTTGATACTCATCATGATATTTTTCGGGTTCAAATTTACCTTTTAAAGAATTAATTAGTTCAATAGCTAAATTAAGTTCCTTTTCATTCACTTTAACTTCGGCATCTTTATTAAGATTAACTTCTTCATGAAAATATAACGTAGTCATAATTATATTTTGCTTATTAAAGCGTAAAATACAGTAATAAAATTTATTACCAATAACTGTTTTAGCTAAAGCTACTAATTTAGTTCTTTTTAAAGCTTCACAAAATAGATAATATGCTTTACCTTTACCTTCGGCATCTAAATCATAAGTTTTTTCAAAATAAACAGGGTCAATATCTTTAAGAGACACAAAAGATATTATTTCAATTTCTTTTTCATTTTCAGGTTTTAATTTATCAAGTTCTTCTTTTTTAAACGTAATATATTTATCAGGTTCATATTGATAACCTTTGATAATTTCATTTTCTTTGACTTGGGTTTTGCATTTTGGACAATATTTTATATAATTAATTCGATGGTTACACTTGGTATGAAGTTGATTAAAAGAATTATCATTATTTTTAATAACAGGGTTCATAACCACGGGAATATTTACAAGTGCAAAATTAATACTACTATGAACATTTGGCATATTATCACCTTTAATTTTAGTATTTACCAAATATAATAATTTACTACATTATTAATTAAGCTCTCGTGATATAATATAGATGAGGTAATGAAATGAAATATGATGTTGCAATTATTGGGGCAGGTCCCGCGGGTTTATTTAGTGCGTATGAATTAATAACGAAAAATCCTAAACTAAAAATAATTATTTTAGATAAAGGAATGTTTGTTAAAAATCGAGTTTGCCCTATGAATAAATTTAATATTCCATGCCAAAACTGTAATCCTTGTGCCATTTTATCAGGTTATGGCGGAGCAGGAACTTTTTCCGATGGTAAACTTAACTTTATTCCTACTTTAGGCAAAAGTGATTTAACTAAATATATGCCTGAGTCAGAAGCTAATAAGCTTATTGATGAAACGGAAGAAATTTTTAATAAGTTTAATATGGATGCCGAAGTGTATCCTAGTAATATGGCTGAAGCTAATGAAATCAAAAGGAAAGTTGCTATCGCTGGAGCTAAATTATTAGTTATTAAGCAAAAACATTTAGGTTCTGATCATCTTCCAGAATATATTAGAGGCATTGAAACATTTTTAGAATCTAAAAAAGTTACACTTGTGGAACGCGCCAATGTAACTGATGTAGCAACAATAAATGAAAATGAGCATGATATTAAATATGAGACTGGAAAAGAAGAAAAGATTGTTAAGGCTACTAATGTTATTATTGCTCCTGGTCGGACGGGGGCTAAATGGATTCAAGAACTAGCCGATAAGTATAATATTCCTTATCTTTCGCAAAGTATTGAAATTGGTGTTAGAGTTGAAGTTAGAAAACCAATTATGGAAGAAATAACAAATGTTATCTATGACCCCACTATCTTTATTAAAACTAAAACTTATTCTGATGAAATAAGAACGTTTTGTACAAACCCGGGAGGCTTTGTAGCTAAAGAAAATTATTATGGCTATATATGTGTTAATGGTCATGCTTTAAAAGATGTAAAAAGTGAAAATACCAATTTTGCATTTATATCTAAAGTTCATTTAACAGAGCCTGTTACTAATACAAGATTATATGGCGAATCTATTGCTAAAATAGCTAATGTTTTAGGCGATGGCAAACCTATTATTCAATCACTCAAAGATTTAAAAAGAGGCCGAAGAAGTACTTGGCATAGAATTAATAAAGGATTTATAGAACCGACACTCAAAGATTGTGTTGCCGGTGATTTAGCTTTAGTTCTTCCCCATCGAATTATTACTAATATTCTCGAAGGCTTAGAAACACTTGATAAAATCATTCCGGGAATTAATAATGATGATACTCTTCTTTACGGACCAGAGATTAAATTTTTCAGTAATGAAATAGAAACTGATAATAATTTCAAATTAAAAAATGATAATATTTACTTTATTGGTGATGGTGCCGGTAAAGCAGGTAATATTGTCGTTGCCGCGGCGACAGGCCTTGTTAGTGCAAGAGATATTTTGAAAAGACAATAAAAACATTGTCTTTTTTATTGACTAAAAGTAGTCACACAAAAAAATATTTCGCATAAGATATAACGGGCACAGTTTTAAGTGTCTATACTTATATTATTCTTTCTTTATATATTATGCTAGGAAAGGAGAATATATGAGAAAAAATATAATTATTATAGTAATGCTAATTTTATCATTATTAATCATGGCCATAGGTTATGCTACTTTTGCAACCGAATTTGACTTAATTGGTAATGTTGAAATAATCGGGGACTGGAATGTCGCGATCACGAAAATTGAACCGATATTTGTAAGCGAGGGTTGTGATGCTTCAACTGTAAGCTTTACCGATACGGAAGCATCATTTGAAGCCAAGCTACTTAAACCAGGTGATCATATAACTTATGAAGTAACAATTGAAAATAAGGGTACGATTAATGCGGAACTTACCGACAGCTTATTTGAAAGCGATTTATCAAATAGCGCTAGTGAAATATCTTACACCTATACTGATCCTGCTAAGATATTAAATGCGGGAGATTCAACTACTTTTAATGTAGATGTCCTATATAATGCGGATACTACCGAAGTGCCTTCAATAAAAACTAAGAAGATAGTTGGTTATTTTGAATATGATCAATAGTAAGAAAATAGAACTATTATTATTTAGTTATTTAATAGCTTCTATTATTTTTCCTATTTTCACTCTTTCCTTATATCAAAATTATTTAAATCCTCTTTTTTGTCTTTTAATTATCTTTTATTTAGTTTGGTATTATTTTAGGCATAATATATTTAATTTACAAGATATTAAATATTCTTTTATTATTTCCTTTTTATTCATAAGTGTATACCTTGCATTAGGGTTTGCCTTTGGCTTTGGCAAAAATCCTTATAGCCAAGCTATTATTACTTTTATGAAAAACGTAACTCATTATGTTTTGCCCATTATAGCTTGTGAACTTAGTAGAATATATTTAATAAATAAGTATAAAAATAGTAAGAAAGCTCTCGTTCTAATTACGATATTTACAACTCTTATAGAAATTAATTATGGTATTATTTTTAACCTTTTAGATACCAGAAAATATTTATTTAGATATTTAATAACAAATATCCTACCTCTTATTGGGGAAAATATATTAGCTTCTTATTTAGTATATAAATATAATAGTACTTTGCCTTTACTAATGAATATATTAAATAAATTAGCTATTTTAGCATTACCTATTCTTCCAAATCTTAACGGCTTTTTGCTGGGGGCTTTTAAATTACTTAGACTATTTTTAATCTATATTATCTTTCAATATCACTATATAAAAAAAGAAACTTTAAAAACATTTTTAAGTTATCTTATAACATTATTTTTATCAACGATTTTAGTTTTATTTATGGCAGGAGTTTTTAAATATAAACCTATTGCTATTGTAACAGGTAGTATGGCGCCAACATTTAATCGTGGTGACTTTATTATCTATAAGTCATTAAATAATAAGGAAGTAGAATATCTTAATAAAGGGTCAATTATTGTATTTAAAATAGACAATAAATATGTAGCACACCGAATTGAGCAAAAAATTAGCGATGGTGAAAGTTTATACTATATAACTAAAGGTGATAGTAACAATGTTACTGATTCGATAAGAGTTAGTAAAGAGCAAATAAAGGGAGTATATATTACGCGCATTAAGTATCTCGGCTATCCATCTATATGGCTAAATGAATATCTTAATAGTTATAAAAAAGGATGATTTTTATTGTAAGTCATCCTTTTGCTATGCAATGAGAGAAAAATTAATTTTAAAAATCCATATAATTATCAATATACTTATTCTTTATTTGTATTCTTTACCATTTGTAATAAATCTTTAATACTATGATTTTTGTCTATTATATAATGGTCTATTCCCGCATTGTCTGCACCAGCTTTATCGCTTTCAATACTGTCGCCAATCATAAGACAGTCTTCTTTATCTGTTGATCCTATCGCTAAGTTAAATGATTCTAAATTTGGTTTCATTGCCTCATCGCCTGCTATAACATAGTCTATATATTTGAATAAGCCTGCCCGTTTTAACCTTGGTATTTGTGTTTTACTAAACCAGCTAGTAAGAATTACAATTTCCTTATGATGAGCTTTTAAGTATGTAAATAAATCTGTAACACCCTCGACAACTTTATCTTTTATAGTTTCACCATTATAGACCATCCACCCATTTATAACATCTTCACTTACATGAAAGCCATAACTTGCAAAAAAATCACTCAATGTTTTTAAATCATATTTAGGAAACTCTAGTTCATATTTATTTAAGATAGCTTGTTTTTGTTTAAAGAAGTCTTTTTGTTCCTTTAAAGGAATATGCTTTTTAAAATATTCATCTTCTTTAGACCAGTCAGGTATTAATATTGTATAATCTAAATCAAATATATACTTTTTGTAATTTTTCATAACCTTACACCATTTCTTTTAATTATTATATTGTAAATTTGCTAGTAAAACAATATTAGGGGCTTAAAAAAGCCTTAACAACATATGTTAAGGTATTAAACTTCTTAGCAATGCTCCATAGAGAATCGCCTTTAACAACAATATAATAGTTATCCCTTTAACTGATTATGGCACTCCGATATATTCGGCAAGGCCTTTAACAACTGCTTCGGCTAAAGTTTGCCAATCATTTTTTAATAAGTTAACATCACCACCTGGGGGGTCAAAATGTAACTACTTCTTCTTTTTACTATTTTCTAATATGTAATAATCTATCGTAGGTATAGTCTCTACAAGAAAATCATATTGTCTAAAATACATTATAACCTCAGATGAATCTCCTTTAGAATAATACCCTTCTGGAACATTTTTATTTTCTTTCATTGTACCTTTAAAAAATTTTATAAAATCTGGATTAGCTTTATTTATTCGATCTAAATACTCCTTAGCTTTCTTATCATTCCCTTGCTTATAGTAAAGTATAAATAGTGGAAATAGCATTTCTAAACTTTCTTCAGAATATTTTTTGTATAGTTTAAGCATATCATTTTCCTCTTCTAAATAAGCATATATCGCCATAAGTAAATACCTAGCACCCGTGTTATCATTTTCATTTAATTTAAGAATTTCTTTACAAACATCGCGTGCTTGCTTTATTTTGCCATCTAAAATTAAGTAATCTGCTTTAGCAAATAACCCTCTAATATATGGTCTAGTCTCGAATATTCCATAAAAATGACCAATATTATCTTTTTTAAATTGTTCTTCTTTCTCTAATTTGGCTTTTTCAAATTCTAATCCTTCTTCTAATATTTTCCATCTTTTTAAAGGATTATCTTCTAAATGTACCTGAAATAGTACTGCATCAAAGCAATCTGGACACATATCATATGCTTTTTGTGCATATTTTATAGCTTGTGCTTTAGATTTAGCTTTTTCTGCTTTTTCTAATAGTTCATAAGCATCATCCAACGTTGTATTTTCATATTCTATTTCACCTGCATTGTATTTTTGAATAAATTCTTGAAATTTTTCATTCAATTCTTTTTCGTCCTTTGCATCAGTATTTGCTAAAAAGTCATTAATCATATTATTAAGTTTATTATTCATTTTACTTCTCCTACAATATTTTTCTCAATATATTTTATGTATTTCTGCAGAATTCTCTGCAATATACAACTTTCTCAATTTCTTTGATTTTGTATGGTTTAAATACTTTATTTTAAAAATCATTTTTTAATAGAAAATCAATTAAGTTTAGATGAATAATACCATCACGAGATAAATCTATTTTATCAAGAGAAATTACATATTTTGGATAATTATCTTCAATAGACTTATATGCTCCAAATTCTCTTTCAATGGTATTATCATTACCTGCCATTTCGTAAGTTACTTGAACATATTTAATATTACCATCTTTCTTGGCTATAAAATCAACTTCACCATTTTTAGTCTTACCTATATATACTTCATAGTTTCTATTTATTAATTCATTATAAACAATATTTTCTAA
>CANQIK010000007.1 GCA_947624085.1 uncultured Bacilli bacterium | reverse complement strand
AAAAAACTAGAACGTACTTCTAGTTAATGTATATTACTACTCGAAGAATTTTCCGAGTTTCCTATCAATCTGGAGCAAGTGAGCGGAATCGAACCGCCGTCTTAGCCTTGGCAAGGCCACATACTAACCGCTGTACTACACCTGCACATGAAGCTATTGTAACACGAAATAGTAAAACATTGCAAGTTTAATTGCTAATTTTTTTAGATATTGGTATAATTGTTCTAGAAAATTAAGAAGGGAATTAAGTTGAAAAAGATAAAAAAAGCTTATAAGCGATTAATTGAATATATAATAACAAACCGTCTTTTCTTATCATATGTTGTACTATCTTTTATAGCAACACTAATAACAAGAGGACTTACGATAGAAAAAGTATCTAATGTGTATGCTTCAATTACAGATTTAGGTATTATTATCTTGATAGGAGCATTCGGTTATTTCATTAAGCCTAATAAACAATTTAGGTACTATTTTTTATGGTTATGCTTTTTCAATTTATTAGGAATTATTAATTCTATTTACTATATTTTTTATAACAACTTTGCTTCTGCCGGAGACTTAGCGACCCTTTCTCAAGCCGAAACGGTAACAGGATCAATATTTGAACGTTTAAACCCTGTTTTTATTGTTTTCATTTTAATCCCTATAATATTCTATGTTATTCATCGTAAATTGTCATATTCATCTTATTATTCATTTCTTAATAAAATAGAAAAGGGTAAATGGATGTGTTTAGGAACAAGTATTGTTGCTATTGCTCTTATAGCTATTTCTTTTCTAAATGCAACAGCCTCAGATTATTCGCGTTTAAAGAAACAATGGTATAAACAATATATTGTTGAAAGATTTGGGATTCTTCTTTATCATGGTAATGATTTAGTTCAAACTTTAAAACCTAAAATATCGAGTTTATTTGGCTATGAGGATGCCCTAGAATTATTTAATTCTTATTTTAAAAGCGAAGAAAACCAACAATATAAAGAAGATAATAAATATACAGGTATTCTAAAAGGCAAAAATATTGTCTTTGTTCATATGGAAGGTATGCAAACTTTCTTAATGGATTTAAAATTCAATGGGGGAGAAGCTACACCAAACTTAAATGCTTTAGCTAAAGAAGGGATGTTTTTTCCTCACTTTTATCCTCAAATTTCTACAGGAACTTCTTCAGATACCGAATTTACAATGGCAACAAGTTTAATGCCCGCGGTATCAGGAACGGTATTTATCAATTATTATCGTAATAACTATAATACAACGATGAAAATCCTTGGTAATGAAGGTTATTATACTTATAGTATGCATGGTAATGATGCAACAATGTGGGGACGTAACAAAGCTCATCCTACTTTAGGCTATCAAGGATTATATTTTGAAGAAAATTTTGATTATACCGAAGATGATGTTATAAATTTAGGGATAAATGATAAACTATTCTTTAAAGAGGCAATCCCAATAATGGAAAGTATTGAAGCTGATTATCCAAATTATATGGCCGAAGTTATAACTTTATCTAATCATTCTCCTTTTACTTTTACAGATAAATATGGCGAATTTGATTTATCAGAAACGGGTACCGTTCTTAATGAACAAACGGGTGAATATGAAGAAATAACTTCTGATTATTTAGAGGATACACCTGTTGGTAATTATATTCATAGTGCTCATTATGCTGATGAGGCTTTAGGCGATTTTATCACTTATATTAAAGATTCTAATTACTTTAATAATACAGTATTTGTTTTCTATGGAGATCATGATGCCAAATTATCAAGAAAAGAATTAAATTATTTACATAACCATAAATTAACGGATGGCGAAGTGTATAGTGAAGATGAAGAGGGCTATACACCATATGATTCATTTGATCATAGTTTATCTAAAAATACGCCTCTTATTATATGGACTAAAGATCCTGAACTTAAAAATATATTCAAGGGAACTATTGATTATTATATGGGAATGCTTGATCTTCAACCAACAATTTTAAATATGTATGGTCTTAAAAATGAATATGCTTTAGGTCATGATATATTTAATATTAAAGAAGATAATATTATTCCTTTCCCTGATGGTAGTTTCTTAACAAATGCTATGTACTATAATAATTCTGTAGAACAATATAAGCCTATTAATACTAATATTGTAATAGATGATGATTATGTAGCTACTAAAAAGAGCTATGTAGAAAATTTATTAGAGGTTTCAAACTCTATAATTGTTTATGATTTATTGGCTAAGAAGGAGGCAACCGGTGAATAGACGAAAAAAACGTAATAAAGGTTTAATTATTATCAGTTTTATATTAATTATAATTATTGTAATAGGAGTATCAATATATTTATTTTTCTTTAGAAATAATCCTAACAAACCTATTGTTTTAAAAGAAATCGAGGGCTATGGTTATACCTTAGAAAAACGTGATACTAAATTAATGGCTAATACTTATAATGAACTAGAAAATATATTAGCTAGTGATTCTATTGACTATCAAAAATATGCAGAAACTTTAAGTAAGTTATTTGTTATTGATTTATATACTATTTCCAATAAGGTAGATACATATGATGTTGGTGGTCTTGAGTATATATATCCTGAGGATGCTCAAGAATATAAGTATAATGTAATGGGTACTTTGTATGATTATATTGGTTATATTGATGATCGGGATATTAAATTGCCAGAAGTAAAAAGTATTGAAAGTGTTAAAAGTAAAGAGGCTACTTTTGTATATAATGAAGAATCTTATGATGCGTATATAGTTAATATTACTTGGAAATATACTAAAGATTTAGGCTATGATGATAAGGCCCAAGTAACAGTATTTAAAAAAGATGACAAATTATATATAGGTGAATTTATAACAGGTGAGGCTCAAGATGAATAGACTTTATCGCAGATTTAAAAAAGGCAAATTATTTGCTAAATTATTATATTTTTTAATTGTTATTTTCTACATTATAGGCTTTGTTTATTTTGTTAAAAACATTATGGCTTTAGCTAAAGTAGAAACCTTAATTCGTTATATTCTAATTGTTTTATTTTTACTATATTTATTATTTTATATATGGCACTCTCTTGTTAAAATTGGTAATAAAAAATATGGGGGATTTTATTTTAATAGTATTATAGCTATTATATTTATAATTATATTTATGGCTAGTTCTAAAGTAATTGGTATTGGTCTTGATATGTTAAACAAATTACGTGAAAGTGATGAAATAACCTATACATCATACATGATTGCTTTAAATGATACTAATTTTACAAGTGATTCTACTATAGGTATGATTAAAGATGAAGAAAATATTGAAGGTCATATTTTAGGTAATAAAATTATAGAGGATAATGATTTAAAAAATGATATTCAGTATTATGAAGATCCTTTAGAAATGCTTTATGATTTATATAATGGCGCTATTGATGGAGCTATTGTTTCTAATAATTATATAATATTATATAGTCCTGAAGAAGCATTTAATAATATTGGCACTGAAACAAAAATATTATATGAAGCTAGTGATAAATTTGCTAATAAAGATTTATCTTTGGCGTCCGATAAGTCATTAACTGAACCGGTTACAGTTTTAATAATGGGTGTTGATTCTGAAAATGAAGGGCTTAATGAAAATGCTGCGTTTAATGGTGATACATTAATACTTGCAACTTTTAACCCTCAAACTTTAAAGGCAACTTTATTGAGCATTCCCCGTGATACTTATGTACCTATTGCCTGCCGTAATGGCGCTGAAGCTAAAATAAATTCTTCAGCGGCTTATAGCACCTCTTGTGTTATTGATACAATTGAAGATTTAACTAAGGTTGATATAGATTACTATGTTAAAATTAATTTTAAAGGGGTTGTTGATTTAGTTGACGCTTTAAATGGTGTTGATGTTGAAATTGAAGAACCTGATTTCCAATTTAATAGTGGCCATGATTGTAAAGGAATGGTATGTGAACAAAATTCTGACCGTCAATGGGGCGACAAAACGATTTATATAGATACGGGTATGCAACATCTAGATGGTGAGCAAGCTTTAGCATACGCTAGATGTCGGCATTTATATAATGAAAGTGATTTAGCTCGTAATAGACATCAACAAGACATTATTTTAGCGGTTGCAAAGAAAGCTTCGCAAATTAGTAGCTATGAAGAATTTCAAAAAGTATATGATGCAGTAAGTAATAATATTGCTACAAATATGAGTGTTGAACAAATCTTATCAGGCTATAATATTCTAAAAGATATGGTAAATAGAGTATTGCAAGGAGCCGAGTTTATTAATATTAAAAAGTCTTATTTAGAAACATATAATTTAAATGTTTATTTACCCTCAGGCATGGTTACTTATGCTTTAGGTTATTATGAAGATAGTTTAAAAGATATTATTAAGGCAATGAGAATAAATCTTGATTTAGAAGAAGCAACTTTAACTAAGACTTTTACTTATAATATTAATGAAACTTATATTGAAAATATAGCAGGTAAAGGTATCAAAACATCTCCTAAAAATGCAACTATAGATAATTTCGTTGGCCAAAGTAGAAAAACTGCTGAAGAATACTGTTTAGCTAATAATTTTACTTGTACATATAAATATATCGATGAATCTAGTAGTTATTATGATTCTAGTTTAGCACCTGATATGATAGCTGCTCAAGATCCTCACGCTGGAAGTAGTTCTACAGATGTTGAAGAAATGACTTTCTATGTTATAGGAGCTATTGATTAACTTTTAAAAAGGAAGAATTATGAAAAAGGTATTAACTATTTTAGGAACATTTCTTTTATCTTTAATAATAACTTTTTTCTTCGCAGAAACATTTAGTATCTATCATTTGGGCACTGCTCCAACTTTTACAACCTTTACTTATTTACTTTTTATCTTTAGTTTTATAATTTATGTTTCATTAACATTAACTTATTTAATTAGTAAGAAAGTAAAGAAAGAAAAAATTGACATTAAAAAAATCCTAAGTTTAATAATATTCTTCATATCTTTACTACTAGTTTTAGGATTTATTGTAGTTTTAAATCATGACTGGGTAACTTATTCTTCTAATTATCCATCAGCCCCATTTTATATTACCATCATAGTACGCTGTTTAGAATTTTTAGCGCCTAGTACTATTCTTCTAATTATTGGTATAATTTTATTATTAAAAAATAAGCGTAAAAATAAATAATCATTTAGTTAAGGAAAAAAGTTTAGAAATAGAATCCGTAAAAGGGATTTTATTTCTTCTTTTTCTTTGGATTATTATTTTTACTTTGATAATTCTTTTTCTTATTAGAATTATTATTTCTTGGTCTAGGTGTTTTTTTCTTTTTGATATTATTATTCTTTTTCTTAGGAGCAGGTTTACTAATTTTAATTACTTTATAACGAACCGGTTTTTCAATTTTGATAATTTGATGACGATGACGATTTTTATTACGGCATAAATATAAAACCATAATAATTAAAAACAAAATAAAAAAGTAAACAGATATTAAGGCAATAAAAACAATATCTATTGGATCAAAAACCCGATTCATATTCATCCCTCTTCAAATTAATATGCACTACTAGGCATTTCTATTAATATTTTACTGAACTTATATTATTTAATCAAGTAAAATAATGTATTTAACAAATGCTTTAGACATGATAAAATATGTTTGGTGAGGCAGTATGTTTAAAATTAGTAATTTAACGGCATATATTGAAAGCAAAAAGATTTTAGATGATTTTTCTCTAGAGGTAAATGATGGGGAAATACACGCTATAATGGGTAAAAATGGCATTGGTAAATCTACATTATGTAAGATTATCTTAAACGATCCTCATTATGAAATCAAAGCGGGGCATATTACATATAATAATGAATCTATTTTAGGTAAGCCTACTTATGAAATAGCTAAAGCTGGGATTATGCTTGTAAATCAAAATCCTATTTCAATCGAGGGTGTTACTAACATGGAGGTTTTGCGAACGGCATTAAGAGAAAAAAACGAAGAAAATATTAATATTTTTAAGTTTAATAAAGAAATGGAAGAAGCTTGCCAAAAGCTTGAGCTTGATCCTAAATTTATTCACAAAGATATTAATGTTGGTGCCTCAGGTGGCGAACGTAAAAAAATAGAACTTTTACATATAGCTATATTAAAACCTAGTTTCTTAATTTTAGATGAAATAGATTCTGGTCTTGATGTTGATGCTTTAAAAGTTGTTTCTAACTTTATTAATGAATACCATAAACAAACTGGGTGCTCTATTTTAATTATAACCCATCATAAACAACTACTTGACTATATTAAGCCCAATTATGTTCATATTTTATCAGGAGGTAAGATTACTAAAACTGGCGATTATCATCTTGCAGAAGAGATAGAATCCCTTGGTTTTAGGTCTAATATTATAGATGAAGATGAAAAAAGTGAATAATATATTAATGGATAAAAAAGTAATTAATCTAATTGATAATGTCAAGGATTTAATGTACGATGTTAAAGATAATGAAATGCTTATTATAAATATCTTTAATAGTAATATGACTTCTTTTGCTATTAACACTAAGCAATATAATAATAGTTATGTTGTTATTAACTTCGCAGGTTTTATTAATAAAGATGGGAATATAAATATTGAAAGTCTTATTGAGGGCGATAACAATCACTATATCATTAACTTTCATGGTATTGCTTCAAGTTGTCATGGCACTATTAAGGCAAATGTTCATGTTAAACCCGGTACAAAGAATAATGAAGTAAAAGAAGATTTAAAAGGTATATTAGAAGAGGGAACTTTAAACTTTATGCCGATATTAGAAATTGATACAAGTGAAGTTAAAGCAGAACACTATGCAACAATTGGTCATTACCCTTTAGAAGAACTTTTTTATCTACAGACAAAAGGTATAAGTAAAGAAGAAGCAATAAAGATATTAAAGAAGAGTTTTTTATTTAATTTATTTGCCGAAGATTTTATTAAGCAAATAAGTTATGGAAAGGAACAGGATGAATAGAGAAGATTTTCCAATGCTTGATGAGGATATCATTTATTTAGATAATGGGGCAACTAGTTTAAAACCTAAGTGTGTAATTGATAAAATGATAGAATATTATTCTAAATATAGTGCAAATGCTCATCGTGGCGATTATGATATATCGTATAAAGTTGATTCGGAATATGAAGGAACAAGGGAAAAAGTTGCTAAATTTTTAAATGCAGATAGCGATGAAATTATTTTCACTTCGGGGGCTACTGATTCACTTAATATGATTGCCACGGGTTTTTTTGGCCCTTTGATTGAAGCTGGCGATGAAATATTAATAACAACAAGTGAACACGCTTCCAACGTCCTTCCTTGGTTTAGACTTCAAAATAAATATGGAGCGGTAGTTAAATATATTCCTCTTGATAGTAATTATCATGTTACGTTAGATAATGTTAAGAAAATGGTTACGCCTAATACAAAGGTTATTGCTTTAGCACAAATAACTAATGTAATTGGCGATTTAAGACCTATTAAAGAAATATGCAAATTTGCTCATGAGAATAACATTTTTGTTGTTGTAGATGGGGCGCAAAGTGTTCCTCATCAAAAAGTTGACGTTAAGGATTTAGATTGTGATTTCCTAGCTTTTTCTGCTCATAAAATGTATGGGCCTACAGGTCTTGGGATACTTTATGGTAAAAGAGAACTATTGGAAAGTTTAGAACCTGTAAATCTTGGCGGAGGTATGAATGAAAGCTTTGATAGTCCCAGTGAAATTTTACTTAAAGAACTGCCAACAAGACTTGAAGCGGGAACCCCCCCTATAGCAGGTGTTATAGCCTTTGGGCAAACCATTGATTATTTAAATAAATTAGGCATGGATAAGATAAATGAAAGAGAATTGTATCTCCGAAAATATTTAGTTGATAAATTAATTAAAATACCTTATATTGATATTATTAATTTAGAAGCTGATAGTGGTATAGTTAGCTTTAATGTTGAAGGTATTTTTTCGCAAGATGTTGCCTTTTATTTAAATAAGTATAAAGTTTGTGTAAGAGCAGGTAATCACTGTGCTAAAATTCTTAAAAATGCTACAAAAGTAACTAATTCCTTACGAGTTAGCTTAGCATTTTATAATACAGAAAGTGAGATAGATACTTTAGTAGAATTACTTGCAAATAAAGATAAGATACTTAAGGAGATGTTATAATGGATCCGGAAATAAAACGTGAAATAATTATGGAACATTATCAAAATCCTATTCATAAACATCATGTTGATGATGATAGTTATGATATGGTAAATACGGCTAATAGTTCATGTATTGATAATTTAAATATTTATATTAAATTTGAGGGCGATGTTATAAAAGATATTGCTTTTGAGGGAGAAGCGTGTGCTATAAGTATCTCATCAACTTCGATAATGATTGAAAACCTTATAGGGAAGACAAGAGAAGAAGCTTTAAATATCATAGATAACTTTGAAAATATGATAAATGAAAAAGATTATGAAGAAGAAGTTTTGGGTAATGCTATTGTATATAGTGATATTTATAAACAAAATTCTCGAAAGTCATGTGCTTTTTTACCTTATAGGGGACTTAGAGAAGCATTAACTAATAAAGGGCTAAATTAGCCTTTTATTTTTGGGAAAATGTGTTATAATACTCGGTAATTTAAGGAGCAAATATGACGGAAGAGGAAGAATGGCAAAAAGAAATAGAAGATTTTTTTAACCAATTGAAAAATGAGGCCCAAGCAGATTTAGATGAAATTAAAAAATGGCAAACGCTTGCTACAAGCATATGCATTGGTTGTATAGCAGGGTCTTTAATTGATTATCTGGTTAAGCCAAATATAATTATTATAACTGGCGCTTTAATTATAGGACTATCTATGGGACTATGTGCTATAGGCTTTTACCTAATTAGAAGATCTATAATTAAACAAATAAAAAGAGAAGTTACAGCCGAGACTGATGATATATATGATAGTGTTGAACGTCTATTTGGCGATCTTGATGAGTTAGTCGAGCAAATTGAAACTACAGAGATGGATGATGATTTAGTTTTACTACAAAAAAGAGATTTGCTTATTAGCTTTGCTCAAGAAGTAGGCTATCCTAGATATGAAAATGATGTTAACCTTACTAATCAAATTATCGACAATCATTTTTTTAAAAAATATCCGCCTGAGCAAACTACTATATTAATAAAAAATATGGAGCAATTAATGCTTGATAAAGCTTATAAATTTTATACAGGTCGCTTGGGAAGAAAACGTCACTTAAGAGGCAAGCTATTATGAAAAGCAGAAATATTAAGTTGTTAATGCGATTACTAGGTTTTATTTAGCTATTCAGCTTCCCGGCAAAAAACGTGTAAGATGATTAAAATCGTTGAACAAATAATGCGCGATAAAGCCTATAAACTTTTATACTGGTGATTTTGCAAGATAAGTATTGCTAAATTATAAGCGTTTTGCTATAATTAAGCTGAAAAACGAAGACCAAGAGGAGTAGTTTAATTAATTTTATAGAGAGGAAAAGTTATAAGCTGGAAACTTTTCTAAAGCTTGATTAAATGAAGGTAGCTTGTGAGTTGTTTTGCTGAATATGATAGTAGGCAAAAATGTATAAGCCGCATTAAGGCCATAAGTGATAAATAAAGGTGGTACCGCGATATTTCGCCCTTTGGTATTACCTTTTTTTAATGGAGAATAAGATGGAAATATTTGAAAAATACGTCAGTAAATTTGATATGACGGATGAAATGATACAATTAAAATATAAACATTCTTTAAGGGTTGCAACTTTAACAAAGTTAATTGCCCAAAAACTAAAAATGGATGATAAAAATATAGCGTTAGCTTATTTATGTGGGTTATACCATGATATAGGTAGCTTTATGCAAATAAAAAAATATCATTCATTAGATGACGTTACTACGGTGGACCATGGCGACTTAGGACATAAAATATTTTTGAATCAGCTAGCTTTAAAAGAAGATATTTCACCAAGAGAGGAAAGTACAATTGCAAAGGTCATCATGTATCATAATAAATTAAAAGTTCCTAGTAAGTTAACTGATAATCAAAAAGAGTTTTTATGCCTTACTAGAGATGCTGATAAGATTGATATCTTATTTCAAAAAGTTACTATCAAAGGTTTAATAACTTTAGATAATACTGATGTATCTAAAGAAGTAAATGACCAGTTTATAAAGCATGAACCAATAGATTATAAACTAGTTAAAAGTGAAACCGATAAAAATATTTTAATGTTAGCCTATATATTTGATTTAAAATATAAAGAGTCATTTAAAATAATTAAAGATAATAAATTTTTGGAAAAGTTACAAAAAAAGCTTTCCGCGAAAAAATATGAAGTTTATTTTAAAATATTAAATGAGTATATAAAGGAGAATGAAAAATGTTAGATAAAAAATATAATGCTTTAGAAAAAGAAAGTAAATGGTTAAATTATTGGCAAGAAAATAAAATATATGAGTTTAAACCTGATGAAAGAAAAGTGTTTTCGATAGATACACCGCCTCCTACTGTAAATGGTAAAATTCACATTGGCCATGTTTTTTCTTATTCCCAAACTGAAATGATCGCAAGATTCAAAAGACTATGTGGTTATAATATTTTTTACCCTTTTGGTTTTGATGATAATGGGCTTCCTTCAGAAAGATTAGTTGAAAAAGAACAAGGTAAAAAAGCCCATGAGATTGGAAGAGAAGCTTTCTCTAAACTTTGTTATGAAACAACTGATAAATATGAAGCTGAATTTAAAGATTTGTTCTCAAAGCTTGGTGTTAGTACTGACTGGAGCAAAAGATATAAAACAGTTAGCCCCTCAACTATTAAGATAAGTCAACTTTCTTTTCTTGACTTGGTAGATAAAGGGGTATGTTATCATAAAGAAAGTCCAGCTTTATGGTGTAACGAATGTTTAACTTCAATTGCCCAAGCTGAACTTGAAACTAAAACGATTAAAACAACCTTTAACTATATTAATTTTAAGACAGTTGAGGATAATGAAGAATTTACGATTGCTACTACAAGACCAGAATTATTGCCGGCTATCGTATGTGTTTTTGTTAATCCGGAAGATGAAGAGCATAATCATTTAATTGGTAAAACGGCTCATATTCCAGTAATTGATGTTGAAGTTCCTATTATGGCGGATAGTAAAGTCGCAATGGATAAAGGTACGGGTGTAGTTATGTGCTGTACTTTTGGGGACCAAACCGATATTGAATGGTGGAAAAAATATAATTTACCCCTTAAGAATATTTTTACTAAAGATGGTAAGATTATAGATTCGGTACCTAACTATGGTGGTTTAAAGATTAAAGAAGCCCGAGCTAAAATAATTGAAGATTTACAAGAAGCAGGGGTTGTTGTTAAGATTGACGAACTAGAGCATGAAGTACAAACCCATGAAAGATGTGGTAAAGAAGTAGAATATTCAGTTATGAATCAATGGTTCATTGATATCATGAATCATAAAGATGACTTTATCAAAATAGGTAATACAATTAACTGGTATCCGGAACATATGCATGTAAGATATGATGAATGGGTAAATAATGTAGCATGGGATTGGTGTATTTCAAGACAACGTTATTTTGGCGTCCCATTTCCTGTTTGGTATTGTGATAAGTGTGGCGAAGCGGTTTTTGCTAAGAAAGAAGCTTTACCTGTTAATCCCTTAGTAGATAAATGTCCTATAGATAAGTGTCCTAAATGTGGGGGAACTAAGTTTAACCCGGAAACTGATGTTATGGATACTTGGGCTACTTCCTCAGGGACACCACTTATTAATATGCGCTATGGGGAAAAAGATAATTATGAAGGTATCTTAAAACCAATGAGTATTAGAACAAATGCTCATGACATTATTCGTACTTGGGATTTCTATACGATTGTTAAAAGTTATTATTTATTTGGCCAAAGACCGTGGGATAATGTTATGATTTCTGGCTTTGTTATGGCAAATAAAGGCGAAAAGATAAGTAAATCTAAGTCTAATGCGAGAGTTGAACCTTTAGATTTAATTAATAATTATTCAGCTGATGTGGTAAGATACTGGGCTGGTTCAGGAAGACTTGGTACGGATATAATATTTAGTGATGAAACTTTCTTAAGAGGTAAAAAACTAGTTAATAAGTTATGGAATGTTGCTAAGTTTATTGAAATGCATTTGGCAGATTTCCAAGATAAAGAATTTAGTGATTTTGAATTTGTAGATAAATGGATTATTGGTAAATTTGCTGAAATGGAGAAGAACTTTATTAATTACTTAAATGATTATGAAGTAGGTCTTGCTTTAAATACTTTAGAAAAGTTCTTTTGGAATTTTTGCGATAACTATATAGAAATAGTAAAACATCGGTTATATCGTCCCGAAGAATTTGGGGAAGTTCCTAGATACTCTGGTCAAAAAACCGTTTACTTGCTTTTATATAAACTTTTACAAGATTTTAGTATTTATTTTCCGTTTATTACCGAAGAAATTTATCAAGAATTATATCACGAAGAAAAATCTATTCATTTAACCAAGATTAAGCCTTTAGACTATGACTTTGCTGGCGAAGCAAAAATTGGCGATATTTTAGTTAATATAATAAGTGAAGCACGAGGTGAAAAAACAAATAATAATGTATCTTTAAAAACCCCAATTAAAATACTAGATATTACGGTTAATAAAGAAGTTAAAACGGCTATTGAAAAGGCAAATAAAGATTTTAAGGCAACATTATTTATTGAAAATTTAATTTTAAATGAGGGTAGAGAAGACTATCATCTTAATAATATTGAGCTTGATTTAGAAACTGAAGAAAATTAACATAGTTTTATTTGACTTAGCTTATATTTTATAGTAATATTAGTATGTATAGAATGTAAGATAGAGGGTGTATTGTATGGATATTAAATTATTAGGACCAGAGTTAGAAAACGTTCAAAACGCAGCTCAAAGAGAAATTGATGATACAATTGAAAGAAGAAAGAAAGAAGTTGAAAAAGAAGTTCTTGATAATCTTTCCGAAATTGCCTCTGATGGGAAACGCGTTTTAAAAAGTCAAAAAGAAACATATGAAATGATGCTTGAACTTGATGGCATTGTTAAAGATAATGAGGACTTATTCTTAAAAGTTAATTCCTTATGTGATAAAACTGGGGTATCCCTTAATGCTATCATTGGTCGAATGGTTGAAAAAAATCGTGAATTACGTGGTGAACAACCTGCAATAGATCCTGTTTCTGTGGAACTACCTAGTAGTGAAGATTTAGATAAAAAAAAAGCTGATGATGTTTCTTTAAGTTTTACAAATCCTGATGTTCCTACTTATGAAATTCCTAGAATCGAAATTGATTATGATCCAGATGATATAAAATACGATTGGCAAAAAGACGCTTTTTCTCAAGAAGAAGATATTAAGCCTGTAGTGCCTTTAGAAAATAGTGCTCCTACTGAAACTACAAATGTTTTGCCTACCGAATATTCGGATGTGCCTAGTGCTAGTGAAAGAGACTATATGATTGTTAAAGGCCGTCGCTTATGCGGTTGGGAAAGTAGCCAACAAAGAAATAATGCGATTATTAGAACAATGACTTTTGGTGAAAATTTTGAAGGTAAATCTGATGATTACCGCAATATAAGTACGCAAATTGGTAATTTATTATTAAATTATCGAGCATTTACCCCGGAAGAAGATAATGTATCTTTAGATACTTTAGATCAAGCTATAGGGGCAAGTAATACCTTAACTGTTGATGAAAAAAGAACATTATATCGTAAATTAAATGTCGGCGCTAAAAAAGTTGAAAGATATGCGCAAAGCATTGCAAGATAGGAGGATATTATGGGGATTGACGAAATAATAACATTAGAAGATGGTAGCGAATATATTTTATTATTATCTACTGAAGATAATGGTGCTAAATATTTTTTAGCTTCAAAGTATGTAAATGGTGCACCTACTGATTCTTATGAAGTATTTAAAGAATTAGTAGTAGACAATGAGTTTGCAGTTGAAAAAGTTAATGAAGAAGCTTTAAAAACAAGACTTATTGAGACGTTTCAAATGCAAACTGACGCCATGACTGCTGAGGAAGAAAACGAAAATTAAAATATAAGTATAAATATCACAATTTCTTCACATAATAGTACTATATTAATAATTAGGAAAGGATGTGAAAGGGTATGTTACCTGGAAGAATATTGTTTGATGATCTATTTGATGATGACTTAGATGTTAGAAGACCTCAAGGAATGTTGTGCGATATTTATGAAAAGGATAACACCTATCATATTGATATAGATGCTCCTGGATTCAAAAAAGATGACATTAAAATTGAATGTGATCAAGGCAATCTAAAAATTATCGCTGAGCGTCATAGTGAAGATAAAGAAAACAAAAAATTCCTTCACCGTGAAAGAAAAACCTATGAGAAATGCGAAAGATCATTCTATTTGGGAAATGTTAATGAAGAACAAATACAAGCAAGCTTTAAGGATGGTATCTTAAGTATAACAGTTCCTAAACAAGATGTGGTCGAAACTAAAAAGACAATAACGATTAATTAGTATATAGCAAAAAGCCAACAATTAAGTTGGTTTTTTGGTGCAATTAAGTTATAATTAAATTATGGAAAATATTACAAAAGATGATGACAAGGGAGCATTTAAATTATTATTTAAGTATTTAAAACAAGATAAACTTAAACTTTTTTTATATGCAATTTTTACTATATTATATTTTTTGCCAACTTTATTCGCAGGCTTTATATTGGGGCTTAGCTTTGAAGCATTAGTTTTACATAACTTTCGTAAATTTATTCTTTTTTTACTGTTATCTTCTGGGTTAGAGATACTTCGTTTTGGTGTTATTTCAGCAGTTAAAAATTATATATATAATTTACTAGAAATAAAATTTATTAAAAATGTTACTAAAGAAATTTATCATAAATATCAAAATTTACCGGCTATTGCTTTAGAAGAAATGGGCGTTGGGGAACTTGTTAATCGCCTTAGCTCTGATACTGATAGAATAATTGACCTTCTTAGCCGGATAATAAATATTGCTTGTCAATTTGCTATGATATTTTTTATAATAGCAATATCATTTAAAGTATCCTCTCTTGTTGGCTTAGAAATATTATTATTCGGTTTAATCCTAAGCTTTATTTATTATAAATATTTCCCTATTATAAAGCAAACGCAAAAAGAAATTAAAGCTGAGGCCGATAAATTAGTCAAAAGTTCAACTGAAAACATAACGGGTATGCGGGAAATAAAAGCTTTAGGCATTAAGCCTATTATGGAAAAGCTTGTCAATAAAAGAATCGACTCATTAAATAAAAATTCACTTAGAATTAAAAATTTTGAATTAACTTATTTTGCTATTAGTAATATTATTTATTACATATTAGAATTTCTCATATTACTAACGTGTGGCTATTTATTTATAAAAGGGCACATTGTATATAGTGTTTTTATGATGTTTGAAAATTACATTTGGCGTATTGATAGTGCCGTAGGTTTTGTTTCTGAATTCGGCGTTGATTATAGCAAAGTTAAAGTATCATTAAACCGTATTAATGAAATCGTAAATAATAAGTTATATGCTGATGAAGTTTATGGAGCTGTTAATATTAAAAAGCCAAGGGGATACATAACTTTTGATAAAGTATCTTTTAAATACCGAGATGATGAAAAATTAACTTTAAATAATTTAAGCTTTAGCTTAGAACCTAATAAGAAAATTGCGATTGTCGGCAAAAGTGGTAATGGTAAATCCACAATATTTAATCTTCTGCTAAGATATTTTGATGCAACCAATGGCAAAATATTAATTGATGATGTTGATATCAAAGAATTAACTGAAAAATCATTAAGATCTATCATTTCCATAATTAGACAAAATCCTTTTTTATTTAATATGTCATTTATTGATAATTTTCGGATAGTTAAACCAAATGTTACTTTAAATGAAGTTAGAAAAGTATGTAAACAGGCATATATCGATGATTATATAATGAGTCTGCCTAAAAAATATAATACTATTATAGGTGAAGGGGGTATTAATTTATCTGGTGGGCAAAAGCAAAGATTAGCTATTGCGAGAACGATTTTATTAAATACTAAAGTTATATTATTTGATGAAGCAACCTCTTCTTTGGATAATGAGTCGCAAAAATATATTAAAAAAACGATTGATAAATTAGTTAAAGATCATACCATTATTATAATAGCTCACCGGTTATCAACTATCATTGATGCTGATGAAATATACTTGATTGATAAAGGAACCTTAAAAGCTAAGGGAACCCATGAAAGCTTATTAAAATCTTCGCAAATATATAAGAATTTATATGTAAGTGAAGAATTAAAAGGAGATGAATAACGATGGAAGAAAAAGAATTAGAAAATTTATTGCCAAAAGAAGATTCTTGGCTTGAAAAAAGAGAAAACGGTATGCTACTTTCTGATCATCATATAAAAACCCTAGCTAAAAATAATATTGATTATAAAAAGTATAATAATATTAAAGAATTATTGTTTGCCATTAACGAAATGGATATTGATGAGGATGATGAATTAGAACAAGTTGCTAGAGAATTAGATGAAATGGATTATTACCATAAGTAGGTAACTATGAAAAAAAAGATTATTTTCTTAATTTTATTGATAATATTAATGCCTATTACAAGAGCATATGCTGATACTAGTTTTGAAGAAGTATCATTTGTAAGATGTGTTGATGGTGATACTGCCGTTTTTTTAGTAGATAATGAAGAAATAAAATTTAGATTTCTTGCAATTGATACCCCTGAAACTGTTCACCCAACAAAGGAAGTAGAAGCTTTTGGAAAAGACGCAAGTGAATATACTTGTAATAAACTAACTAATGCTACTACAATCATAGTTGAATATGAAAATAGCAATAAAGTTGATAAATATGGTCGTTATTTAGCATGGATATGGGTTGATGATAGTTTGCTTCAAAAAGAGTTAGTATCGGTAGGCTATGCTGAAGTTGCTTATATTTATGGTAATTATAGGTATACAGAAAGTTTATGTTTAACCCAAAAAACTGCTAAAGAAAATGGCTTAGGATTATGGAGTGAAAGCAAAGAAGAAGGCTATTGCTCAACTATTGATACCGCAAATGTCCAAGATAATATTGATGCTGAAAATATTGATCAAACGCAAATAGAAGAAAATAAAATTCAAAAAGTTGAAGATACCCTTAATGAAGTAAGTGATTTTACGGATAAAATAAATGATTTTTTAGTTGATAATGATAGCATGGTAACAAGAATATTTATTTTTGTTTTCGTCGGTATTGCGGCCCTATATGCTATGTTTAAAGGCTATAAGAAGAAATAAACTTTAAGCCCAGGCAAGATATTAAATTGTTAATATACTATCGATAGGGTGAATAAAATGTTATCGTGGTATGCGAATTTGAATAACTGTGTCCAAGCTTTTTTGGCAGGTATGTTAACCTTTGCTATAACCTCGCTAGGAGCTGGCATAGTTGTTTTCTTTAAAAAAGTTAATAATAATATTTTAGCTATGATGTTGTCTATATCCGCGGGTATAATGCTCGCGGCTAGTTTCTTTTCTTTAATAAACCCCGCTTTAAGTGGAGCAGAAAACCTAGGTTTAAATCCTTGGCTAGTAGTTGCTATCGGTTTTATTTTAGGAGGAATTTTCTTAATAATAAGTGATAAACTAGTATCTCGACATGTCAATAGTGAAAGTAATACTAAAAGGCTTATTTTACTAGTTAGTTCCATTGTTTTACATAATATTCCCGAGGGCCTTGCTATTGGTGTAGCCTTTGGATCTATTAAATATGGTTTAGATGGTGTAACTTTGTTATCGGCTGTTATGCTTGCTGTAGGAATTGGAATCCAAAATTTTCCCGAGGGAGCTGCTATAAGTTTACCTTTAAGAGGAGCAGGTCATTCCCGCTTAAAGTCATTCTTAATTGGGGCGTTAAGTGGAATTGTCGAACCGATTTCAAGCTTAATTGGCGCAATCCTAGTTCTTAATGTACGTAACTCTCTTCCTTATTTACTGGCTTTTGCCGGAGGAGCAATGATTTTTGTTGTCATATCAGAAATAATTCCTGAAAGTCAAAATAATAAACGTAAAAACTTAATGACTTTTTTAGCTTTACTGGGTTTTGTTATTATGATGGTCCTTGATGTTGCCTTAAGTTGACATATTACTACAAAAAAATGTAAAGTTTTCGGATTTTCTTAGAATATAATGATATAATTATATGAGAGTAAGAAAGGAAGGTGCTATATGAGACGTAAATTATTTATATTATCTTTTATAGCATTTTTCCTTTTTTTAGGCTTAACAAATGTCGATGCTAAAACCGTCGTTAAGATTATTATCCCTTATTCGGGAGTAAGACTTAGAGAAGAACCTACTACTAGTTCAAGATCATTAATTGACGCGATAACCGAAAATTCAGTTTATGAATTAGTAGATGAAACTAAATATTCGCCATCATTATTATGTACTCAAGGTTGGTATAAAGTATATTATAGTGGTCATAACGTTGGTTATGTTTGTGCAAATTATGCCGAAGAATTTTCTCGTGTTGTTTATGATGATACTGTAGCCGCAAATTGTGAAACGGATTTACAAAGAAAGGGCTTTCCAGATAGCTATATAGGCGGTTTATGTGATTTAAAAGCGATTCATCCTAATTGGACGTTTACCCCTGATTTTAATAATTTGGATTGGAATAAATCTATTACCGAACAAGAATACGATCGCAAAGCTTTAATCCAATCTACTAGTGAAAAAACGCAAGGGTTCCTTGATACTGAGTATATTTCTTATGATTATTTAACAGATACTTTTATCGTAAAAGAAGGAAGTAATTGGTATAATGCTAGTCATGAAGCTGTAGCTTATTTCCTTGATCCACGTAATTTCTTTAATGAAAAGGAAATATTTATTTTTCAAAAATTATCATTTGATAGTGTAACTCAAAAGCAAGAAACCGTAGATAGCATTTTAAATGGTACGGATATAAAACAAAAAAGTACAGTAATTTATGATGCTGGTCGGCAAAGTAATGTTAGTCCTATTTATCTTGCTAGTAGAATAAAACTTGAAACAACAGGTAATTATAGTAACTACTCAATTAAAGGCGTAGCTTATGGCAATTATGCAAATATTTATAATGCCTATAATATAGGTGCATACACGGGAGCTGCTGATGGTATTAAATGGGCTGCCGGAAATCAAGGTTATCAAACTCCGTGGACAACTCTTGATAAATCTATTTATGGGGGAGCAAGTTATATTGCTTCTACTTATATTGGTAAAGGTCAAGATACTACATATTTTCAAAAGTTTAATACATCTTCTTATTCGAACTACACAACATATACTCATCAATATCAAACTAATATCCAAGGACCTGCTACAGAAGCTGTACCTACTTACAATTCTTATGCCGTTAATAATCTTTTAGATACAGCCTTTGACTTTGTAATTCCAGTATATGCTAATATGCCTAGTCAAGCAAGTCCAATGCCTAGCTATGGTAATCCTAACAATCATTTAAAGAGTATTACTATTGGTGGAAAAGAAATTCCGGGTTTTAAACATGATACCTTTGAATATAATTATTATGTCGCTGAGGGAGTTAAGTCTGTTAAAATTGATGGAACGATAATTAATAAGAATGCTAAACTAAGCGGTACGGGAACGATAAACTTAACCGGTCAAAAAACACCAATTGTGTTATCAGTAACGGCGCAAAATCAAAAAGTGCAAAAATATACTGTTAATGTAATTAGAACTGATGGTATGGATATGAGTGTTGATGATATTTTAACTAGTATGTCTGCACCAATATCTGGTGAAATGCTAATTTATTCAGCAGGTATAACTCCTGATCAATTACGAAATGAAGTAAATAAGGTGTCTGCTACTGCCAATGTGACAATAAATGCTAAAAATTCTACAACGCTTTCAACTGGTGATACGATAACAATTGTAAATGGTAATGATACCAAAACCCTTAACATCTCTATTAAAGGTGATTGTAGTGGCGATGGTAATATTGATATAAAAGATTTATTAGTAGTTCAAAAATATATTTTAGGATATTCTGATTTAGCAGGACCTTATTTCAAAGGCGCCGATACCAATCAAGATGGAATTGTTAATATTAAAGATTTATTAAGAGTTCAAAAACATATTCTAGGATATATAACAATTCAATAAGGAGAAAGAAAATGAAAAGGGTAAAAAAAATATTATTTGCATTAATTATGTCATTATTATTCACTGGTACTGCTCATGCGGCAACTGCTAATATAAGAGTATCAGCGTCCAGTTCTCAAGTAGTTATTGGTAATAGTGTGACGATATATGTAACTATTTCTTCTTCATCGCCTTTAGGAACTTGGGAATATGGTTTAAATTATGATAGTACTGTATTTAATATAGATTCAAAAGAATCGCTTCACATTGTTGATTTTGCTGAAAATAATGCTACGAAAACTAAAACTTATACTTATACTTTTACAGCTGTATCAAAAGGCTCTAGCACATTTTCTGTTGGTTCAGCAGGAGTTATAGGATTTGATGAAAATGAAATGACCTTAAGTTCTAGTTCAGTTACTGTAAACAGTATTACTTATAATGAATATCAAGCAAGTTTATCGACTAATAATAATTTAGCTTCTTTAAAAATTGAGGAGGCTGAAATTGATCCGGAGTTTGATAAAGATACTTTAGAGTATAATGCTAAAGTTTCTGAAGATACAAAAGAAATTAATATTACCGCTACACCTGAAGATAATACTGCTTCAGTAAGCGGAACGGGACCTCAAGCTGTTTCACCTGGCAATAATATTTTTGAAATTTATGTTGTAGCTCAAAATGGTAGTGAGAAAATTTATAAATTAAATGTAGAGGTCATTGATAAAAATCCTATTGAAATTAAAATGGATAATGATAAATATACCGTTGTTAAGATTAGAGATAACTTAACTTCTCCTAAAGGTTTTAAAGAATCTACAATAAATATTGGCGAGTTTGAAATACCAGCGTATTATAGTGATATTATGAAAATTACCGTGGTTGGTCTAAAAGATGATGACGGTAAAATAATCATGGCCACTTATCAAGATGGTAAATATGAAAAATATTATGAAATAAATCTAGGTAATATTACGATTAGACCTCTTGAAATGCAAGAAACCTTATCAGGTTATGTAAAAGGTAACTTAAAAATAAATAATATTAGTATCGAGTGTTTGCAAAAAGCTCCAGAGGATCGCTATAAGTATATTTATGCTATTAATGTTGAGACAAACGAAGAGGGCTTATATACTGTAGATACTAAAGATAATACTATTATGAAATTGGATAAAGAAGAAAAAAAGGAAAGCACTGAGAAAACAAAAATGCTATTTTATGTAACTTGTGCTTTTGCGGGGACAACGCTTCTAAGTTTCATTGTTATTATTTCTTTATTAAATAAGAAACCGAAAAAAACTGATAGTAAACCAAAAGAAGATAAAAAGGAATTAACTAAAACAAAAAAGAAAAAAGTAGTATGTCCTGAGTGTCATCAAGAATATAATGCTAAAGAAAAGACTTGTCCATATTGTGCTCAAAAATCTCAAGAAAAAGATACTCCTATCGAGGATGCTCCTCAAATACAAGAGGAAAAAGAAGTAACTAAAGAGGTAAATATTGAGCCTGATATTACAATAACAGAGCCAAAAGAAGAGCCTATTGAAGAAGAAGTTTATGATATTTTTGAAGATGAACATAACCGTAAAAAGCAGAAAAAAGAAAAGAAAGCTAAAAAGCATGATTGACACTTAATAGAGTGTTATGTTATATTTTCTTTACCGGAAGCGATAATGCTTCGTCAGGTCAATAACTGATGTATGAATTATTTAGTGCTTAGCACCTTCTCAGTTAGGTTTAAGGAAGCTTCGGCTTCTTTTTTCTATGGCAAAAATAATTTAACAGTAATAAATTCTAAATCATTTAAATTATTTTGTTTGAATTTACGATGTATTAAATTAGCAATCATATCAGCACTTTGGATACCATAGTTATTTTTAGAATTATATTTTTTTACCTTTAATTCTAAACCATTTTTTAAAAGCGCTTTATGCGTAACAAAATAATTATAGTTTATATTACCATGAACAAGTTCTTCATAAATGCTATCAAATAAATTATAATAACCATTACTTTTAAAGTTACTTTCATCTATTTTTATTTCCATTTTTAAGCTCTCTTGTTCATTAATCATTTTTTCTTTTATGGCATGATAAACAATTTCTTTAACAATCCTTTTTTGGGCATATTCACAGAAACGTCCCCGTGCTAGTTTATTATTTAAGATACTTTTAAATATTTTTTGATTATTTACTAGAACTCCATAACATTTTTGCTTTTTTAAAAGATTAAATATTCGCCGGCGAGTAGCACTACTTAGTTTTAAAGAACCCTTAATTTCGGGACATTTTTTATTACATAGGCTATTATGACAATAACAACATTTTATTTTATTAATTAGGCTTTTATAGCGAATAATAAATTCATTGTACTCTTGAGAGGAATAAAAGAATAAGCCCCCGTAAACAAAAGTATTTTCTTTAGCGGTTAAAACACCTGAATCATCCATATAAATATATAATTTGTTCATTAATATCTCCTTGCTTCTAAATTTATATATTACGAATTAAGACGAAGTTTCCTTTTTATTAATGTTATTATTGTTAAACTTTCTTATTATGGGTTATAATATATATAGGGAGTTATAATGAATTTTGTAGTTAATAATCATAATATATTAGAAATACTTATTGTAACTTATGTCGTAAGTTTTGCGTTAGTATTTCTATCCAAAAAACTAGCCGTTCATGTTGGGGCTTTAGATATGCCTAATGAACGAAAAATCCATAAACATCCAATGCCCAGACTCGGAGGTATTGCCATTTATGGTGGGTTTTTGTTTGGCTATGTCATGTATGGCGAAATAACTACGCAAATGCTTTCTATTTTAATAGCTTCTTTTATTTTAGTAGTCTTAGGCATATTAGATGATATTAAGCCTCTTCGAGCTAAATATAAATTTTTAGTTCATTTAGTGGTGGCTTCCATTGTTGTTTTTTATGGCAGGTTATTTTTCCAACATATTTCTTTACTAGGTCTTAATATTTATTTACCAGTTTGGGCTGGGGAGGTAATATCGGTTTTATTTATTGTATCGGCAATTAATGCAATTAATTTAATTGATGGCTTAGATGGTTTATGTGCCGGGGTAAGTAGTATTTATTTTGCTACAATATCAGTTATTGCCTTTATTTTAGGTAATACTTCTGGCCTTGATGTTATTTTATGTTTGATTATGCTAGGTTCAACCCTTGGCTTTTTAACTCATAATTTTCCTCCTGCTAAAACGTTTATGGGCGACTGTGGTAGCACCTTTTTAGGCTTTATGATTTCTATTATAGCTTTATTAGGATTTAAGGTGGCGACTATTACTTCTTTGATTGTTCCTATGCTAATACTTGCTATTCCTATTTTTGATACTTTATTTGCTATTTTTAGAAGACTTATTAAACATCAAAGTATAGGGCAACCAGATAAAGAACATTTACATCATCAACTTCTTAGAATGAAATTTACACCTAGGATAAGCTTATTTATTATCTACTTTATAAGTATTCTTTTCTCTTTAGTATCAATATTCTATGCTTTAGGTGATAATAGTAAAGTAGCTATCGCTATCTATATTGTTTTAATGATTATTTTAATCATTATAGTAGCTAAAACTAATATTTTATTTGAACATAAGAAAAAGAAAAAATAGAATGAGGAATTATATGAAAAGTAAAACTAAAAATATTTTAATCAATCTTTTTTTGACCTTTTTTGTATTATCTATTTTTTTAGATTTACATTTTTTTTATAATTCTTTTAGTACGCTTATAAGATGTATATTTATTAGTATCTTATTTTTATTTATCTTTTTTAAATATGGGCAAAAACGTGATAGAAAATATTTATACATATATTTTGGTTTATTATTAATCTATGTTATATTTCATTTATGTAATATTCCTAATAATACTATTGCTAGTGAAATACTATATTTCTATAAAATGAGTATGAATATTCTTCTTATTTATATCATTACTAAATTAGATATAAGATTAGATAATTTCTATAAAGTATTAAATATATGTATCTTACTTATAAGTGGGCAAATCGTAATATGTAATATCTTTAAGCTAGGCTATTCTTCATACACTTTTTTACCTATAAAACATAACATATTTGAATGGTTTTCTAATAAACGTTTTTATTTTGTGGATGTTTCTAATAAAGGTTTTTTTGAATATGGTAATCAAATTAGTGCTATCATTATATTATATTTACCTATTCTAATTGCTAAGATAAAAGATAAGGTTAAAATATTCGACATTCTTACCTTAATAGTGGCTCTTTTATCTTTATTAATGCTAGGGACTAGAATTGCGTCGATAGTACCTTTAATTATACTTATATTATCTTTATTGATATATGTTTTCTTAATTATAATAAAAAAAGGAAAACTTAAACCTAGTTTTATAATTTTAACGTTATTATTAATTATGGGTTATGGCACCTTACTCATTAAATCGCCCGTAATAGATCGTTATAATTATTATGACTCACTACTATCAAATTCGCCAAGTAGTGATAAAGACAATACATCTTCTCTTGATAATAACGATATTGATATTTTCAAAGATAGAATAATTAATATGGCTTTTCCAAATGAAATATATCCCTATAAAAATGATCCTGAATTTTGGCAAGATCTTATGAAATATGATGATAATATTTTATCAGATTCAAGATTTGTTGAGAAAAGTATTATTAAAAGAGTTAAATATCTTAATAACAACACTTTATTAGATGACTTACTAGGAATTGGTTATAAGAGAATAATTGATATGCAAAACATTGAACAAGACTTTGTTATGCAGTATTATTCTTTAGGTATTATAGGTCTTATTATGGTTATTGGGGTGTATATGGCTTTATATTTATATTTACTATTTAAAGTATTTATAAATATGGAAGATAAACTAGTCTATAAGAATATTATGCTTTTATTAAGTATAGCTATTGTATTAGTATCTTCTTATTTTAGTGGTAACCTTCTTAATAGTATTTCAATAATAATTCCTTTGGGAACCGTTATTGGTATATGTTTAAATGAAATTAGAAGTAAAAAGACTAAAGAAAGTAAAGTATTGGGCTTTAATGTTAGTACATTAGAATATAACAATTTATTAACAAATATTAAAAATGATTTAAAAAATAATAAGAAAAATATTATTTATAATATTAATCCTTTAATTGTAATGAATTTCTATCAAGATGCCAAGATAAAAGCTAAATTTAATGAACAAAAATACAACATTCCTGATGGAGTAGGTACTGTTATGGCCCTTAAAATGAAAGATATTAATATTTCTTCAAGAGTGGCAGGCATTGATTTATTCGAAGATCTTCTTCATATTGCCGTTCAAAATAAATATAAAGTATATTTATATGGGGCTAAAAAAGAAGTCGCTCAAAAGGCTAAAGAGAATATCGAAAAGCAATATAAAAATATTAATATTGTAGGCGTAACATCTGGTTATGAGGGTAAAGAAAAGGCTTTAGCAAATATTATAAAAACTAAACCAGATATGCTTTTTGTAGCAGTGGGTAGTCCTAATCAAGAAGAGTTTATTATCAAAAATGAAGATAAGCTGAAAAATATTAAATTAATAATGCCCGTGGGTGGTTCTTTTGATGTTATAAGTGGGTATACCAAAAGAGCTCCAAAAGTATGGCAAAAGTTAAAATTAGAATGGCTTTATCGTATGATAAAAGAACCAAAAAGAATTAAAAATAATTTAAATATCGTTAAATTTATGTTTCTAGTTGTATTTAAAAACAAATAGTAATATACCTATATTCACTGTTTTAAATGCATGACTTACTTCTTTGATAGTAGAGTATAAACATGGTTTTCCTAGTAAAATTTATAAATAGTTGGTATAATGGAAAGAGAGGTTAGTTAATGATATCAAAGATAACATATACAATAAAGAAATATTCTTTTTTGTTACGGCAATTAGTTTCTCGGGATTTTAAAGTTAAATATAAAAGAAGTGTTTTAGGCGTTTTATGGAGCCTTTTGTATCCTGTTTTGACTATGTCTGTAATGGCTTTAGTATTTTCTAATATGTTTAAAATGAGTATGCCAAATGTTAATTATTTAGTGTATCTTATGACAGGCCTCGTTATATTTAATTATTTTTCTGAAGCAAGTAATTTAGCTATGAGTAGTGTTGTCGGAAATTTTAGTTTAATAAATAAAGTATATATGCCTAAATATATATTTCCTGTTTCAAAGTGTTTATTCGTAGGCATTAACTTTTTATTAACTCTTATTCCGCTTTATGCAATTATCTTTTTAACAGGAACTGGTATAACTTGGCACCATATTTTGCTTCCATATGCTTTTATATGTTTGCTAATGTTTACACTAGGTATGGGATTTATTCTTTCGGCAGTATCTGTATTTTTAAGAGATATGTTTTATATTTATGGTGTTGTTATAACATTATGGACATATATGACACCTATTATGTATGATGTAGCTATTATTCCGGAAAAATTTATGTTTATATTTAAATGTAATCCATTATATTGGATCGTAAAATTTGTAAGAGATATTGTTATTTATCATGCTGTTCCAACACTTAATGTGTGGATTTATTGTGGAATTTGTGGTTTAGTTTTCTTGGTTATTGGCATGGTTATATTTAAGAAAACGCAAGACAAATTTATTTATTATGTATAGGGAGGTTAGTATGGAAAAAGATAATGACATAATGATTAATGCTGATAATATTTCTATGAGATTTAACCTCGGAATAGAAAAAGGCTTTTCTTTAAAGCAAGGATTTATAGATTTATTTCATCCTAAAAAAAGAAAAGAAAAAAAGAAAAATAAAAATGAGTTTTGGGCTCTTAAAGATGTATCTTTTAAAGTGAAAAAAGGAGAAGTTGTTGGCTTTATTGGTTCCAATGGTGCTGGTAAATCAACATTATTAAAAGTTATCGCAGGAGTTATGAAACCTACAAAAGGACATGTTAATAGTTATGGTAATATTTGTCCAATGATTGAACTTGGTGCTGGATTTGATCCTCAACTTACGGCCAGAGAAAACATTTACTTAAATGGGGCGGTTATGGGATATTCAAAAGAATTATTAGATTCTAAATTTGATGAAATAGTTGAGTTCTCTGAATTAAAAGATTTTTTGGATGTTCCTGTTCAAAACTTTTCATCAGGTATGGTAGCAAGACTTGCTTTTAGTATTGCAACTATAGTTGAGCCCGAAATATTAATTGTAGATGAAATCTTATCAGTAGGCGATATTGCTTTTCAAGCCAAAAGTGAAGCTAAAATGATGAGTATGATAAATGGGGGTACTACGGTTTTATATGTTTCTCATTCAATTGAAGCAATTAAAAAATTATGTGATAAAGTTATATGGATAGAACATGGGGTTGTTCAAAAAATTGGTGGCAAAGAAGTGTGTGATGACTATTTAAATTATGTTAATAATTAAAGGAGGAATAAACCATGTTCAAAAAAATAATTGATCATTTGAATGATTATGGTTTTATAAAAACAATTAGCTGGTTATATAATTGTATAATTTTTAAAATGAAAAGTTTTAGGTTAAGTGAATTTGATTTTAAAACCGTGAAGATTGCCCAATCTCGCAAAAAATATTTGCTGAGTAAAACATTACCTAATGTTTTTATTGTTGCTAGTGTTCCTTATTATGACATTGGCGGCGGGCAAAGGTGTAGTCAACTTGCCAAAGCCTTTAATAAAGCTGGCTATAATGTTATATACTTATATGCTTATAAATCACAAGAATTTCAAGAGATTAAAATGCAAATACCTGTGTCTGCACATCTGTTTATAAATAATAGTACATTGAATTTTGTGAAAAAAACAGTTCAAAAAAATGATTTGTTTATTTTTGAGGCCCCATCCAAAAGGTTTGAAAAAATATTATCAATTGCACTAGAATCCAACACTAAAATAGTTTACGAGAATATTGATAATTGGGAAACATCTTTAGGAAATAATGTATTAGATGAGAAAATGTTAATAAAACTTTTAACTAGCGCTACTCTTTTGACAGGAACAGCAAAAACATTAGTTAACCAATTAGAAAAATATTTAAAAAAATATAATATTAGTAAAAAAGAAATATTATATTCACCGAATGCCGTTGATGAAGAATTGTTTTGTGGCGCAAAAAATTTTAATAAACCAGAAGATTTAATAACTGATAAGAAAACATTTCTTTATTATGGCAGTTTGTGGGGAGAGTGGTTTGACTGGGATTTGCTGATTGATTTTGCATTAGACAATCCTCGCTATTCCTTTAATTTAATAGGTGATTATTCAGGTATAAACAATATACTTGAATGTTGTCCACATAATATTCACTTTTTAGGCTTAAAAAGGCAAACAGATTTGCCTGCTTATTTAAAATATACTGATTATGCTATGATTCCATTTAAAACGGGGGATATTGGAGACTATGTTTCTCCTTTAAAAGTATTTGAATATATTTCAATGTATTCAAAAGTTTTAACTACTTCTTTACCAGATATAAAAGATTATCCGAATGTTTATTATGGCAATACAATTGAACAATGGAAAGAAATTATAGATAAAGACTATGAAGTGAATTATGATTCTGCTAACGATTTTATTCAACATAACACTTGGTCTAATAGAGTAGATAACATTATAGATAGGGTTTATCCAGAATTTGGCAATTCTATATTGAAAGACGATTTATCTATTATAATTTTAAATTATAATAATAAAAATATTATATTTAAATCAATTGATTCATTAATTAAATTTAATGAACTATATAATTATGAGATTATTGTGGTTGATAATGGTAGTACAGATGGTTCCTATAAATTATTAGAAAAAAAATATAAGAATAAGATAAAGCTTATAAAGAATAACAAAAATGGTTGCTCAAGTGGACGAAATTTAGGAGTAGAAATTTCTACTAAGAACAATATAATGTTTTTGGATAGTGATCAGTGGGTAGTAAGTAAATATTGGCTTCAACCTTATGAAACAATAATAAAAAAATATCCTGATTATGGATTAATTGGTTGGGCTGCGGGATTCTTTAATAAAAAGGGGTATGCATTTCATGTTGTTGACAGTTTTGAATATCGCTATTTACCTCCTAATATGCTTTGCTGTAATGATATAAGTTATTTAGGTTCAGGCGGAATGCTTATGACAAAAGATACTTTTATTAAAATTGGAGGGTTTGACGAAAAATATGATCCAACATGTTATGAAGATACAGACCTTTCTTTAAAAGTTAGAAATATACGTAAAGAGATTTATTATTGTCAATATTTAGGCCTAGTACATTTGCCACATCAAACTACAAAAAGTGGTTCTAAAACGCATACTCAAATATTAAATGAGAAAAAAATATATTTTAAAGATAAATGGTTAAAAGAGAATAAAAAATTATTAAAAATGTTTGTCAAGAAAGGATAGTATATGAAAAAAGCTGGTTCTAGTATTTTTAAAAGGGTATATAATTATTATCAATACCATGGTACATTGGAAACGATAAAAGCAATAATTAGAAAATTGAATCCCTTTTATAAAAATAGCTATAAGATAAGTTTAGAAAAAATGCAAAATATTGATCTTTATCTGGAGCCTATAACAAACAATGAAATAAAAAAAGAAACTAAAAATGTTTTTATTTTTGCTACAGTTCCTTATTTTGATGTCGGAGGCGGTCAACGTTCAGCTCAACTAGCTAAAATTTTTAATCGAATGGGATTTAATGTACATTATATCTATGCGTTTAAATCAAGTGAAAAAAATGTGCCATTTATAGAAATACCAGTTACTTATCACAAATATATAGAAGATATTGAACAAAATGAACTATTAAAATATATAAAAAGCGATGATTTATTTGTTTTTGAAGCCCCAGCGAAAAGTTTTAAGGAATACATCAAACTTGCTAAAAAAACTAATTGCAAAATAGTTTATGAAAATATAGATAACTGGGAGTCTTCATTAGGTAATATACTTTTTGATAGAGAAACCTTAAAGCTCATGATTAAAGAATCTGACATGGTTGTAGGTACTGCTAAAGAATTAATTAAACAAACAAAAGAATATATTAAAAAATATTCTTTTAGTAAAAAAGAAGCAATTTATTTACCAAATGCCGTAGATGATGAGCTATTTAATCCACGTAAAAGCTATAATAAACCTAGCGATATGCAATTAGGAGAAAAATCATTTCTTTATTATGGCAGTTTGTGGGGAGAGTGGTTTGATTGGGATTTGTTAATTGATTTAGCATTAGCTAATCCTCACTATTCCTTTAATTTAATAGGTGATTATTCTGGCATAAGTAATAAAGTTGCCTGCTGTCCACATAACATTCATTTTTTAGGTTTGAAAAAGCAAACAGAGTTACCTGCTTATTTAAAATATGCTGATTATGCCATATTGCCGTTTAAACCAGGAGACATTGGAAATTATGTTTCTCCTTTAAAAGTATTTGAATATATTGCAATGGATAAAGTTGTCTTAGCTACTGATCTACCAGATATAAAAGATTATCCTAATGTTCATATTTTGAAAAATTTTGATGAATGGATAAATTGTATAAAAGAAATGCCTAAGTTAGTAGACAACCAAGATTTTATTACTCAAAATAATTGGTATAGCAGATGCAGTGCTATTTTAGATTATATTTATCCTAAAAACTTACCAAGTAAAGAATTTTGGCAAAATATTTCAATTATAATTTTGAATTATAATAATAAAAATGTTATTTTCCGGTGCGTTGATACTTTGTTAAAATTTAAAGAAAGATATAATTATCAAATTGTTGTTGTGGATAATCAAAGTACTGATGGTTCATATGAAGAACTTAAAAAATATAAGGATAAAATCACTTTAGTAAGAAATACTAAAAATGGTTGTTCTAGTGGGCGTAATTTAGGAGTAAAGAAAGCTAAATATGAATATATAATGTTCTTAGATAGTGATGAATGGATAACGAATAAATATTGGTTAGATAGTTATCTAAAAATATTCACATCTATACCAAAAATTGGAGCTATAGGTTGGGCTGCTGGTTGGTTCAATAATAAGGGATTGGCATATAAGGTAGCCGAGGCATTCGAATTTAAATATATGCCTCCAAATATAATTGCACGAAAAGATATAGGCTATTTAGCTACTTGTGGCTTCTTAATGAAAAAAGAATTATTTAAGCAAATTGGCGGATTTGATGAGGCATATGATCCTACTTGTTACGAAGACACTGATCTTTCTTTAAATATTCGCCATCACGGATTTGAAATTTATTATTCAATAAACTTAGGAGTTGGGCATTTGCCACATCAAACTACTAAGAGTGGAACTGATGCTCATACTAAATTAATTATGGAAAAAGGCAATTATTTTTTGGAAAAATGGCTTAAATTAAATCCAAATTTAATTAATAAATATAAAAAATAGAAAGAATTATTTAAAATGATTAAAGTAATGAGTATATTCGGGACTAGGCCCGAAGCAATTAAAATGGCCCCTCTTGTAAAAGAATTAGAAAAAAGAAAAGAAATAGAAAGTATAGTATGTGTTACTGCGCAACATAGAGAAATGCTTGATCAAGTGCTTGAAACATTTGAAATTAAACCTGATTATGATTTAAACATAATGACTCAAGGCCAAACCCTTTCTGATGTTACTACTAGAGCTTTAGTAGGTCTTGAAGGAATAATGCAAGATTGCCATCCAGATATAGTACTTGTTCATGGCGATACTACTACGACTTTTGCAGGTGCTTTAGCAGCTTTTTATAATCAAGTTGCTATAGGTCATGTTGAAGCAGGACTAAGGACAAATGATAAATACAGTCCATATCCTGAAGAAATGAATAGACAAATGGTGGATTGTATGACGGATATGTATTTTGCTCCAACCGAAATTAGTAAAGAAAATTTATTAAAAGAAAATATTGATGAAAGTAAAATATTCGTTACTGGTAATACTGCCATAGACGCGATGAATACAACTGTAGATGAAAATTATACTCATCATGAACTTGAGTGGATAAAAGAGGGTGAAAGAATGATTCTTTTAACTGCTCATAGAAGAGAAAATCTTGGCGATCCTATGAGACATATTTTTAGAGGTATCAAAAGAGTATTAGATGAATTTGCAGATGTTAAAGTAATTTACCCAATACATAAAAATCCTAAGGTTAGAGAAGTAGCAAGTGAGGTATTTGGCGATTGTGATAGAGTTAAAATGATTGAACCTTTAGAGGTTTTTGATTTTCATAACTTTCAAAATAAATCATACATCATTTTAACCGATAGTGGCGGAATTCAAGAAGAGGCACCTTCACTTGGCAAACCTGTTTTAGTTTTAAGAGATACAACCGAAAGACCTGAAGGAATTACAGCAGGTACTTTAAAACTTGTAGGAACTGATGAAGATACTATTTATGAAGAAACTAAAAAATTATTAACTGATAAAAAAGAATATGAAAAAATGAGCAAAGCGTCTAACCCATATGGCGATGGACATGCAAGCGAGAGAATTGTGGAGGCTATAGTACAGAAATTCAGTGAATAATAAGAAAAATATTAAAAAATGTAAGGAGTATTTATGACAAACTATAAAGTGATTTTTAAAATTATATTGTGTATTGTTTCAATGTTTTTAATTTCACATCAATTTGAATTAGAAAGTATTAATTATTCTATCTTTTTTGTGGTTTTTACGATTTTGGTTTTATATTTTGTTGCAAAAAATAAAACAAAATTAGACAAAAGGGAGAACTCATTTACTATTTTTACATCTATTGTATCAAGCATTCTTTTATCTTTTGGAACTATGACTTATAAATACGAATATTTGTCGGCTGAGTATAGGATTTTTTCATTACACAATTTAGTTGTAATAATACTATATTTTGTCGCGGACTTTATTATTTCTTATTATTTGTTCGGTGCTTTATACAAAGGGTTAAAAAATGTTAAAGTATTTAATCAAGTTAAAAAAAGCAATAAGCATTACGTAAAGGTTTTCTTTATTTCATTTCTTATAATATTTTTATGTTATATTCCTTATTTTTTAAGATGTTATCCTGCTATAATGACTCCAGATTCATATGTGCAAATAAGTCTTGTTGAAGAAAAAATATTTGCAAACCACCATCCTTTTATTCAAACCCAGTTTTTTGGGGTTATATATAAATTAGGAAAGCTTATTTTTAAATCTGGTAATATGGCTGTAGGTTTTTATATCATTGTTCAAATGATTATAATGTCACTGATTTTTTCATCAGTTGTATCATATTTATATAAAAAGAATGTCAATAAGTGGATAATATTGTTAACGATTGGATATTATGCGCTTTCTCCTTTGCATGCTTTTTATAGTGTAACGCTATGGAAAGATGTATTGTTCGGAGCAAATTTTGCACTGCTTCTTTTGATATTTTTGAATATAAATGAAAACGGGTTTACGATTAAAAATACCTTTATGTTAATTGTTGCTCTTTTGATTTTATTATTTTTTAGAAATAATGGAATATTTATTTTGATATTAATGACGCCTTTCCTAATTGCACTTTATAAAAGCAAAAAGAAAGTTATTATTCCTGTATGTCTTGGCCTGATATCATTTTATTTTGTATTGACTGGTCCAATATATAAAAAAATTGGTGTTTTGCCAACAAATCCTATAGAAGCTCTTTCAATACCAATTCAACAAATGGCTAATGTCATTGCTTCAAATCAAACAATTGATGCTAAATCAAGTTCCTATTTTAATGAATTATTTGATATAGAATTTTTAAAAAGCGGGTATAGTCGTTCTATAGCTGACAACGCAAAAAACTCTGTAAATTCTGATGTTTTTAATAATTCAAAAACAAAGTTTTTTAAATCATGGCTTAATTTATTGATTCAACATCCAACAATTTATGTTGAGAGTTATTTAACATCAACATGTGGTTATTGGTATCCTGATGTGGAATATCCTTCAATAGGTTGTATTGGTTGTGAAACAGAAGAGTATAATGGATATAAATATGGCATAAAAAATGAACCAAAAGTTTCAACTTATTTGCGTAATACAATTGATAAATCTGCTGATAAAAGCATACCATTTAGTATTTTAATATGGGGAACAGGGTTATATTGTTATTTGCTATTTTTGTCTTCAATCATTTTCGTTTATTTAAATGGATTTTCAAACAAAAACATTATTTGCTATATTACATTATTGTCACTATGGTTGACTCTTATGGTTAGTTCTCCTGTTTTTGCTGAATTAAGATATATATATGGAGTATTTACATGTTTGCCACTCATTTTAATAATTCCATTTTTGAATGCAAAAGATGCAAATAATGAAAAAGTTAATATAAAAAAGAAGCAAAAAGTTTAATATATAATAAGTTATTAATTGATATTTATATAAAACAATATACTGTTTGATAATGTTTGAAGAAATGATATAATGAACTGAGAAATGTTGCAAATCTATAAAAGAATGAGTAGCTGTAAAAAATGCGAAACTCAAAGAACTTAAAAAATATATTTAAAAAGTAATAAGCAATGAGAAAGGATTTCAATGAAAAAAGCACTAACAATTATAACTAATAATTTATATTTACTATTATTGATTTTAACTACATTTGTATTTGCAGGTGTAAGTGTTTATAATTTAAAAACTGCTTCGTATCAACATCTAAAAACAATAGCTATTATATATTTAGGTATATGTATACTTATTAGTGGATTTTTAATTTTTACATATTCAAAAAAATTTAAAGAAAAAAATATTCCTTATATTTTTATAACATTATGTATTATTTTAGGTGTCATTTATATTTTTGCATCGCCATTATTTACTGGCAGTGATGAACATAATCATTATTACAGAATTTATGAAATTACGGAAGGGAAATTTATTACTGATACAAAGTATGGAGTTGTAGGTAGCAAACTTCCAAGAGCATTAAAAGAGACATTTATTATAGGATCCGGTGATAATAGTGTAAAGTATGGCAATATTAAAGATATGATAAAAGTCAAAATTGATAAAGATGATAAAGTAGTTTATGGCAATGATTATACAGATTTTTATTCCAATACTGCTCTTTATTCACCGGTACAATATTTGCCTCATATTATAGGGTTTTCTATTGGAAAAATAGCTAATTTTGGTGTTTATGGTATAGGGTTATTAGGAAGAATTTTTAATCTTATTTTCTATGCTTTGCTAGGTTTCTTGGCTTTAAAGATTATCCCTAAAGGTAAAACTTTTATTATGATGATTTTATTGTCGCCTAATATGTTGCAATGTGCTACAACTTTATCTGCGGATGCATTTACAAATGCGATTTTTTTGCTTTTGATTTCCTTGATTTTTATGATTAAATCTAAAGACAAAATTATTTCAAAGTGGGAAGAATTATTTTTGTTTTTATTATCTATTACTATAGCATTGTGCAAAATTGTTTATTTGCCTGTTGCTTTTTTACTTCTACTAATTCCCAAAAATAAGTACAAGAATGGTAATAAGGAAAAATACATATTTTGCATAATTACAATAGCCATAGCTGTATTTGTTAGCTTTTTATGGATGAGCACTACCAATCCAATATTTGATATTGCTTATCAACAAGCCGGGTTACAAAAACAATTTATATTAAATAATATAATTGAATATCTAGTTATTTTTATAAGAACTTATATAATATATGGTTTTAAATACTTTGAATGTTTACTTGTAGGCACTACAATGTATCACACCCAACTAAACATTTCAACTTTATTATCTGTTTTTTATAATATAATTGTTATTCTTGCTCTCTTAAATGATGAAACTAAATGCAATTCAAACACTTTTGACAAAAGTTTTTTGGCTTTAGTTTCCATTGCAATCATTGGTTTGATTAGCACCGCAATATACATTCAATGTACCTCTGGAAGCTACGGAGTGGGATTTCATGAAATAATAGGGTTGCAAGGAAGATATTTTGTGCCATTATTATTTGTGTTACCGTATTTATTTAAGGGAATTAAAATTGGAAAAATAAATTTAAGCTTCTACGTAACTACAATATTATTTACTAGCGGTATTGTTTGGATTTATATGATAGAAAGATTTATTTTTTAAAATAATATTTATAAAATTAATACATTTTTATTATCATAATTTTTAGCCAAAAATTTTACTTTATGTTATTCTTTTGGAATGGGTTTATTGTATGAGGCACTTACTGTAATAGAAATGATGACATAAAGAAACAATAAACTATAAAATAATTTTTATGTGTATAGTTAAGGCCTCAGGGACTAGGACCTCTTATGGAGAAAAATTAGTTAAAAAGTGAGGAGTTGAGTTAAATCCATTATATGGAAAAAGTTATGATATTACAAAGCAGAGAAAGAATGCGACAATTTTATTTAACATTCAAATTTGGGCGACAGTGTCACTCAAATTAAGTTGGTCACATATAAAGCAAATAATTTCATTTAAAAGTGAAAAAAACTATTATATTAACCAAATTGTTTTAAATAATCTTTCTACTAGGGAATTAATATGCTTAATTAAGAGCAATGCTTATGAGTGTTTAAGTAATAAGATAAAAATATAAAAAAGAATAATCATAATGATACATTAGGAATTATAATTGTGAAAAAGAAAAATCAATTGATTATCAAGTATATCACAAATAAAATATATATAACTACTTTTAAAGTTGAAGAAACTAATTTATAATACCTAAAGCCAAAACGCGCCACACTTTCACAAAAAAAGCAAACAAAAATGGTCGATATTTTCTTTGGCTTCTTTACTGCGATTCAAGAAATGCGTGAAATTATCGGTTAAAATGGCTAACGAAAATGGTCAACAGTAACTTTGAAAAAGCGAACAAAAACGCGCCACACCTTTACGAAAAAAGCGAACGGAAATGGCCGACACTTTCTTTAATTTTTTTTGCTATAATTCAAAAAAACCGAAATTATGGGCCAAAAAGGTCATTAAAAATGGCCGACACTAACTCACAAAAAAGCGAACAAAAACGCGCGACACCTTCGCAAAAAAAGCAAACAAAAATAGTCGCCCCTTTGCTGAAAAAGATCCTAATAGTTCATTTTTGATTGCATAATTTTTGTGATATAATTCTTTTGTATGAGGTAATTATGAAAGATAAGATTTCTAAATTAGTAAATGTATATAAAAAATATGGCTTTATAGGATTTTGCAAGAAATTATATGCTTATATTAAAGCTAATTATTTAGATAAAATAAGTTTTAAAGTATTTTTTCAAAAGGGCAAATATCGTAAGATAATAAATGATATCCTAATAAATACTAAATATGATCGTATAATTCTTTGGCGTAGTAGTTTTGGCTATAATGTTCCTTTATATCAAAGACCTCAACATATTGCCAGCAATTTAGCTAAAGAAAATTGTTTAGTTTTTTATGAAGTTACTACTATGACTGACAAAGTTAAGACTATTAAGAAATTTAATGAACATATTTATCTTACTAATTTTAACAATATATTATTAAATAAATTACTAATGAGTGAACTTAGCAAAATAAACAAACCTAAATACATTCAACTTTATTCTACGGATTGGAAGTTAACAATTTCTGATATCGAAAATTATATTAATAAGGGCTATCGATTTATATATGAATATATTGATCACTTATCTCCAGAGCTTGCAGGCACTAAATCACTACCTCAAAATATAATTGATAAATATGAATATGCCATGAGTCATGAAGATGTATTTGTTGTTGTAACAGCCTCTAATCTAGAAGAAGATGTTGTATCTAAAAGGGGGAAGAAAAATGTTATCTTTTCTTCTAATGGGGTAGATTATAAATATTTTGAAAATTTTGATGAAGACTTTGAATTTGATGAAGATTTTAAAAATATTTTAGCTAAAAAGAAACCAATACTTTGTTATTATGGGGCTTTAGCTAAATGGTTTGATTATGACTTAATTAAAGAAATAGCTAAGACTAATAAATATAGTATTGTATTATTTGGTATTAAATATGATGATTCTTTTGATAAGAACTTAACAGGTAAGGAAAAGAATATTTATTTCTTAGGACCTAGAGATTATAAAGTACTTAAAAATTATGCGCGCAAATGTGACATTTTAACAATTCCTTTTCTAATTAATGATATAACAGAAGCTACAAGTCCTGTTAAGATATTTGAATATATGGCCTTACATAAACCTATAGTTATAACTGATTTAAAAGAGTGTAGGCAATATAAAAGCGTTATGATTGGTCATAACCACCAAGAATTTCTAAAATTACTTGACAAAGCGCTTAAAATGAAAGATGATAAGAAATATATAAGTCTTCTTGATAAAGAAGCTAAAGAAAATGACTGGGAATATAAAGCTCAAGCCATAATTAATAAAATTAAAAAAAGTGAAAAATAAGATTGAGGCTTAAAATGATTTCTAAAAAGCGAAAAATAATTTATTCAATATTAATTATTATTAGTGTAATATTATTTTCTCTAACTAGATATTCTGAAGAAGCTTTTGGTGGAGCAGATATGGCACGGATAATATACACGACTATACTACCTAAAGGAACTAGTTTAGATGTATTTTTGGATGGTCTTTTTTTCTGCCTTAAGTATGTATTAAAGCTAGGATTTATAGCTCTATTCCCTTTGTTTTTAAATATCAATATTAAAAATAAAACTATTAAATTTAAAGGAATTTATACCATAGTAGTGTCTTTAATATTAATTATTTATAGTATTACAAGTGTAGGATTACATAAATATATTTATAATGAACTTACCAAAAGTGATTTTTTAAAAGAAAATTATGTAGATCCCAAAGATGTTAAAATAGAATATCCCGAAAACAAAAAGAACTTAATATATATTTTAGTAGAGTCTTTAGAGGCTAGCTATATCAATACTGAATTTAACGGTAAAGATGTAAATTTAATACCATACCTCACATCACTAGCCGAAGATAATATAAATTTTAGTAGTAATGATGGTATTGGCGGTTTTAAAACATATCCACTTGCTAATTGGACTGCAGCAGGTACCGTAGCGCAAATCTCTGGGCTTCCTCTTCGCGTACGACTAAATTTAACTGATTATGGCTATAAAGATAAATTTTTAAATAATGCAGTAATGCTTGGCGATATTCTTGAAACGGCTGGTTACAAAAACTACCACTTAACAGGATCTGATTCGGCTTTTGGCGCTGAGTATACTCTTTTTACAAATCATGGCTATTTAATGCAAGACTACAATTATGCTAAAGAAAATGGCTTAATACCTAAAGATTATTATGAATTTTGGGGCCTTGAAGATCGTAAATTATTTGGCTTTGCAAAAGATAAACTTAACGAATTAGCTCAAGAAGATGAACCATTTAGTTTAGTAATATCTACTATTGATACTCATCCTATCGATGGTTATTTAGATAAAGAGTGTAAGGATACTTTAAATTATCAATATGGAAGTAGTATTTTATGTGAAGATAGCTTAATAGAGGATTTCATAACTTGGGTGCAAAATGAAGATTTTTATGAAAACACAGTCATTGTTATAACTGGTGATCACATTTCCATGCAAACTGATATTGAAGAGCATTTAAAAAATGCTAATCGGGAAGTATATAATGTATTTATTAATACAGATATTGAAGCAGTAAATAATAAAAATAGACAAATATCGCCATTTGATATGTATCCTACTATTCTTTATGCTTTAGGCTTTAAAATAGAAAATAATCGCTTAGGGTTAGGCACTAATTTATTTTCTGCGGAAAAAACTATTACGGAAAAATATGGCTATGAATATGTTGTTAAAGAGCTACCAAAATATTCTGATTTCTACTATGACAAGTTCATGTAAGTAGGCAATACATTATGAAACCAGTAGTAAAAAAAGTTATATACACAATCTTAATTATTTTATCATGCATTTTATTTGCAATTAGTTTATTTTTAAGAAATAAATTTGGTAATCCTCAATTTGAACAAGTAATTGATACTATGTATGCTCCACGAGGTTCAAGTATGGCTATAATTATTGATGGCGTTCTTTATTGTTTGCCTATCGTTATAGTTTTACTTATCATTTTATTAGTGCCACTTTATTTAAAAAATATTAAATTTAAAAAAGGGATATATACTTTAGTTTTAACTTTGCTTTTTACGCTATATTCATTAATATCCATGGGCTTTTTTAACTGGTGCTATAATATGTTTGCAACTTCTAATCTTTTTGAAGAATATTATGTTGATCCTAGCAAAGTTGCTATTACATTTCCTGAACAAAAGAAAAATTTAATTTATATTTATATGGAATCTATGGAATCAAGCTTTTCATCATTTACTTTTGATGGCAAAGAAGTAAATGTTATTCCTCATTTAACAAAAATAGCAAATGATAATATCAATTTTAGTAATACTAAAGGTATGGGAGGGGCAGTAAGGCTTCCACTTACAACATGGACTGTAGCCGGTACCGTTGCACAAATGGGTGGTATACCTTTAAAATCTAGTATGAAAAGGAATAAGTATGGTTTAGGAAACGATGAGTTTTTACCGGGTGCTATAATGCTTGGCGATATTTTAAAAGAAAATGGCTATCATAACTATTATTTACTTGGCTCAAATGCTAAATTCGCAGGAACTGAGGCTCTACTTAAAAATCATGGTAATTTTACTATACTAGACTATAAATGGGCAAAAAAAGAGGGAAAAATAGCTAAAGATTATAAAGTAAATTGGGGCTTTGAAGATGCTAAATTATATAGAATGGCTAAAGAAGAATTATTAGAAATTTCCCGGGATAATAAAGAGCCGTTTAATTTTACGATGATTACAATCGATACCCATGCTGTAGATGGATATACTGATAAGGCCTGTAAAAAAGAATATGATTATAAATATGCTAATTCATTAAAATGTGCTGATAGTATGTTAAATGACTTTATTATATGGCTTCAAGAACAAGAATTTTATGATGATACCGTTATTATAATATCGGGAGATCATTTAACAATGCAAACTAATGTTAAAGACTATTTAACAAATCCACAAGATAGAACTATATATAATGCTTTTATTAACACTGACTTGATCCCTGTTAATAGTAAGAATAGGTTATTTACTACTGTTGATATGTTCCCAACAACTTTAACTGCTTTAGGGGCCGATATTGAAGGCAATCGTTTAGGACTTGGCGTTAATTTATTTTCTAATGAGAAGACTTTAATAGAAAAATTAGGACCAGCAAAGTTTAGTAATGAAATATCGAAAAAGTCTAAATATTATGATAAATATTTACTTAATTAATACACCATATTCAGAAATCTTCCATAAATTAAAATGGAGGATTTTTTATGAAATTTGATTATGTTTATGGAAATAATTATTATAAATATTTTGATGATATAGGAGTAAAAAGTACCAAGTATCACATACTAGCTCCTGCTCAAAAGCAAGATAAACAACCAGGTATAGAAAGTAAAATGTACCCCGCGCCGATATTTGATGATCCAAATTATAAAGGTTCAGGTAAGTTAAAAGATAAGGTAGCTATTATTACTGGTGGCGATAGTGGGCTGGGAAGAGCTTGTGCAATTGCTTTTGTTAAAGAGGGCGCAAGTGTAGTAATTCCTTATTTAGACGAACATCAAGATGCTTTGTATACAAAAGATTATATTGAAAAAATGGGTGGTAAATGTTTGCTTTTATCAGGTAATTTAGAAACTAAACAATTTTGTGAAGAAGTTGTATCTAAAACAATGGAGTATTTTGGCAAAATAGATATTTTAGTTAATAATGCTGGCGTTCAATATCAAGCTGACTCTTTGGAGGAAATATCTGATGAGCAATTTGATAAAACTATGAAAACTAATATATATGGAATGTTTTACTTAACCAGATGTGCTCTTAAGTATATGGAAAAGGGAAGTAGTATTATAAATCTTTCTTCAGTAACAACTTTTTATGGAGAGCCAAGACTAATAGATTATGTTACTACTAAAGGGGCAATCGTGGGCTTTACAAGGGCTTTAGCTAGAAATCTTGCTCTCAAGGGTATTAGAGTAAATGCAATAGCGCCTGGTTATTTTTGGACTCCACTTCAACCATCATGCTGGGACAAAGAGGTTATACCATCTTTAGGAAGTGATAGTGCTATGGCTAGAATGGCTAATCCTTATGAACTTGCTCCAACTTTTGTTTACTTAGCATCTAGTGATTCAAGTTATGTAACAGGTCAAGTTCTTCATGTAAATGGTGGTCAAGTAATGTCTTAGTTAAAAATATTTGATAAAGAATATTATTTTAAAGTTTCACTAAATTGAATTATAAACAAATAAAATCTAAAAAAGAAGTATAAAAGAAATTGCTATAATTAATATCAGATATGTTATAATAATATCTATAGGAGTGAATATGGATAAAATAGCGGTATTAATACCATGTTATAATGAGGCACAAACTATCGAAAAGGTAGTAAAAGATTTTAAGAAAGCCTTACCGGAAGCGACAATTTATGTGTATGATAATAATTCAAGTGACGGCACAGCTGAAATAGCTAAAAAAGCCGGAGCAGTAGTGCGTTATGAATACAAACAAGGCAAAGGTAATGTTGTTAGAAATATGTTTAGAAATATTGACGCTGAATGTTACCTTATGATTGATGGCGATGATACATATCCGGCGAAACACGCTAAAGAAATGTGCGATATGATTTTAGAAAAGAAAGCAGATATGGTTATTGGTGATAGACTATCATCTACTTATTTTACAGAGAATAAAAGAGCATTCCATAATTTTGGCAATCGTTTAGTAAGATTTAGCATTAATTTCTTATTTAAGAGCAAAGTAAAAGATATAATGACGGGTTACAGAGCTTTTAGTTATGAATTTGTAAAAGGCTTTCCTGTTTTATCTAAAGGATTTGAAATTGAAACAGAAATGACTATTCATGCTGTTGATAAAAATTATCGGTTAGTAGAAATACCAGTTGATTTCCGCGACCGTCCCGCAGGTAGTGTATCTAAACTTAATACGGTAACTGATGGCTTTAAAGTTTTAAAAACCATCGCCGTTTTGTTTAAAGAATATAAACCATCAGCATTTTTTAATATCTTTGCTTTCATCTTTTTAGCCTTGGCTTTAGGCTTTGGTATTCCCGTTGTTGTAGAATTTTATAAAACGGGTTTAGTCGAAAGATTTCCAACCCTTATTGTTGCTTGTATTTTTATAGTAATAGCTTTATTACTATGGATATGTGGTGTAATATTACAAGTCATTGTTAAAAAGCATAAACAATTATATGAAATACTAATGAACATGATGAGGAATAATGAAAAAACTAATTAAACAAATTTTAAAGTTTGGGATAGTCGGAGTAATTGCTACGATTATTGATGTTGGACTATACTCATTACTTACTGAAGTTATAGGTATTCATTATGCTATATCACAAGTTATTTCTTTTGCAATATCACTTGCTTTTAATTATTGGGCTTCAATTAAATGGGTATTTGATGCTAAAAAGCAAACGCCAAAGGAAGCTATACTATTTATAGGCCTTAGTATTGTAGGGCTTGGCATTAATGAACTTATATTATGGCTAGGTATTGATATTCTAGGCCTTAAAAAATATCATTTACTTATCAAGTTACTTGCAACTTGTATCGTTATGGTCTTTAATTTTATTACGAGAAAGCTATTTATTGAAAAAAGATAAATAGTTTTTTTATGTAAAGGATATTTGCATTAATTATTTAGTTGTGATACGATTATCTAAATTATTATAGCAAAGAAAGGATGGAAGCTAAATAATGGCGCATGGCCGTTTATAGGTGACGAGGACTGTATGATCGATTTATCAGCGGATAATACAGCGGTTTAATTTTGATCGTAAGATATATCTTAAAAGATAAAAATGATTTTATTACAAAGGATATATCATAAAATTATATTGAAAGGAATTTTATGTGTGGAATAGTTGGCTATCAAGGTAAAAATAGCGTTGTTCCTATTTTATTAGATGGCTTAAAAGCATTAGAATACCGGGGCTATGATTCCGCGGGTATTGCTATATTGACAAATAATAAAACAACAATTATTAAAGAAGTTGGTAAAGTTATAAATTTAGAAAAGAAAATTGCTAAAGGCATAGAGGCCCAAACGGGCATTGCTCATACAAGATGGGCAACTCATGGAAAGGTGTGTAATGAAAACGCCCATCCTCATCATCAAGGCCTAATTACTTTAGTTCACAATGGTATTATTGAAAATTATATTGAGCTTAAAAATGAACTACTTAAAAAGAACTATGTCTTTAATGGACAGACGGATAGCGAAGTATTATGTGCTTATATCGATATGCTTTATAAGCAAAATAATGATATGCTAAAGACTATATCTTTAATGCAAAAAGAAGTAAAAGGCAGTTATGCACTATTAATATTAAATGAAAAAGAGCCTGACAAAATATATGCTACAAGATATAATTCGCCACTTATAGTATCACATACTGTTGATGGTACATACTTTGCTTCTGATGTACCGGCGATAATAAAATATACAAAAAAATATTATTTACTTGATAACAATGATATTGCTATAGCTCATAATAATATTGATTTTTACAATAAAGATTTAACAAAAATAAACAAAATAGAACAGATATTTGATAAGACTGTAGAAGCTACTCAAAAAGGTAAATATAAGCATTTCATGCTTAAAGAAATAAATGAAGAACCTAAGGTAATAAATGATTTATTAAATTATTACGTTAAGGATAATAAATTTAATGAAAATATGCCTAATTTTAAAAGATATAATAAAATATTTATTATAGGGTGTGGTAGTGCATATTATACAGGTGAAATAGCGAAAAATATTTTTGAAAAATATGTAGATATACCAGTTTATTGTTATCTTGCTAGTGAGTATCGCTATCAAAAAAATTTTTATGACAAAAATACTTTAGCAATTTTTATATCGCAATCTGGAGAAACAGCTGATACTTTAGAGGCTCTTCGCAAAACTAAAGAAGATAAAATAGATACTTTAGCAATTGTTAACGGGTATGCTTCATCTATTGCTAGAGAAGCTGATAAAGTATTATATCTTAAAGCTGGGGTTGAAGTAGCGGTTGCTACCACTAAAGCTTTTGTAGCCCAAATTTGCCTTCTTAATTTTATAGCTATTAAAATGGCCGGAAAAGAAGAATTATTAAAATATTTTCTTGATTTAGATAAGCAAATAAAGAAATTATTAGAACTTGACTATAAAACCCTTGCTAAACACTTTTATAAGTCCTGTAGCGCATTTTTTATAGGGCGAGGTATAGATTATGGTCTTTGTGAAGAAGGGAGCTTAAAGCTCAAGGAAATATCATATATTAATGCTCAAGCTTTCCCTGCGGGTGAGCTTAAACATGGAACAATATCATTGATTGAAAAAAATACCCCAGTTGTTGTTATAACAAGCAATTCTGAATTAAAATATAAGACAATAAGTAATGCTAAAGAAGTTAAAGCAAGAGGAGCTTATCTTTTGAATATTACGAATGCCAAAGAAGCTGATAAGTTTTATGATGATATAATAGAAGTACCCCATATTCATGAAATAGTAGATCCTATTTTGATGGTAGTGCCTTTACAAATGCTTGCTTATCATGTTGCTTTATTAAAAAAATATGACATTGATAAACCAAGAAATTTAGCTAAAAGCGTAACTGTAGAATAATTAAATCTCACAAAAAAAGTGAGATTTTTTCAAAAAAATAGCAATAAAAAAAGGAAATTGGACCTCGAGCCGGTATATATAAATATAGAAGGGGTAAAAATGTACTAAAAGTAAAAGAAAGGAGGTTCTAAAACAAAGAAGAAAAAAAGTTATGAATAAAGCACCAGAGAATAAAACAAATTTAAAAATAAAAAGTGATAGTATATTTAAAGCTATATTTGGAAGTAAAACAGGCAAGCCGTTGTTAGAAACTCTTCTTAGAGATATTTTAAAAAAAGAAGTAGAGATAATAGAATATAAAAATAGAGAATTACCAAAAATAAGTGCCACAGAGAAAACAAAAATAATTGATTTGCTAGTAAGAATAAAAGAAGAAGTAGTCCATATCGAGTTAAACTCAAGTTATTCAAGAATAATAAGATTTAGAAACTTTGTGTATTTTGCAGGAGTAATCTTATTAGACCATGAAATTGGAAGAAAGTATAAAGCAGAGCAAAAATATATAAGTATAAACTTAACAGCAAAGATGGGTAAGAAACATGAAGTAATAGAAATATATAAACTACAAAATGATAAACAAGAAGAGTATATAGATAATATAAAAGTATATGAAGTAAATATCGATAAAGCAAAAGAAGAATGGTACAAAGGGGATAAAAGAAAAGAAATAAGACATATAGCAGCAATAGGGATGAGTGAAGAAGAGTTAGAAAGAAATAAAGAAGAACATCTGGTAAAAGTCAATAAATAAAATTAAGTAGGTTTAGATATGTTTTTAATATATTTAAATAAATTAGCA
>CANQIK010000006.1 GCA_947624085.1 uncultured Bacilli bacterium | reverse complement strand
AAATATTACACAAGATGCACAAAATGAGCAAAGCCTTATAATTACTAGGCTTGCTCATTTTTACTGCAAAACTCAAGATTTTAATTATAAATCTATTTTGTAAAATTAAAAATATTTATTATTTTCCTTTACATTTTTCGTACAATTCTATAAATATTTCTTCAGCTAACTCTTCGGCCCTTACTGCTAAATCTAAGTTATGGGAATGTAATACTTCATCAACTACGGCTTTGTCATACTTAGCCAAATTGTTTTTCAAAGTTTTTCTTTTATGGCTAAAACATTCCTTAAGAAATTGCCAAAACTCTTCAGGTAAATCGGGATGATTCTTCAAATTCAAACTAATTATTGCACTATCAACTTTGGGAACGGGCTTAAAATTATTTTTTGGAACTAAAAATTCCTTTTTAACCTCACAATAATGATTAATGAAAATTGTCATATAGCCATATTCACGATGGCCAGGACCACTGCTAAATCTTTGAGCAACTTCCTTTTGCACCATAAAAACCATTTTAGAGGCATTTAACCCAGCCTTCAATATTTTTTCAATGATAGGACTCGTTATATAATAAGGCAAATTACCAATAATATATAAATTATGGTAATTATAGTTTTGAACAAGTTTAGCTAAATCAATATTTAAAATATCATCATATATAACTTCAACATCAGGATAGTTTAAATATCTTTCCATATCCTTATCTATTTCAATACATACAACTTTAGCAGGCAGTTTAGCAAGGTATTTAGTTAGTGCTCCTTTGCCCGGGCCTATTTCCATTATTAAATCATTTTCATCACAAACAAATAAAGATACTATCTTTTGAATGATAGTATCATTTATGAGAAAATTTTGGCCTAATGATTTTTTAGCTTGCATAAGTTTCGGTTTCCCAACCATTTCTTATAACATCATAAGTAATAGTTCTTCTACCCACATGACTTAAGGCATAGGCTACATCTTCACTTAATAAGTCAAGATCATTACCCACTACACCACGGTCAAGGACAATCGCTAGCACAGGGTCATTAGATACCCCCGGTGCATTAAATCTAACAATCGTTCCACACGATAAATTAGCACTTGATGCAACAATTCTAACTTCGCCATAAGCAGAGTCCATATAAGTTGTTTGACCATTTGATAAATCTAAATTAGCCATGCAAGAAAGACGGCCTGAACACGCTGGGCAATTATATACATAACCAGTTAAATCCCCGGTATAAGTGTTTTTGACACTAAATAAAGCTTCATAATCAAATTCATCAACCTTTTGGGCCATCGTTGTTAAATTAACGGCTTTATTTAAATTACTATTGGTAACTTTTGCTTCATAAACGTTTACTTTAGATGATGAAACAAACACAATAGTACATAAGATAGTTAGTTTTAAAATACGAAATATATTCTTTACCATATCTACCTCATATCTTTCAGTATAAGTGTATTATAGCATTACTTAGCTAGCTTGTCAAAAATTCTATATGTATTAAGGGTTGTTATTTGGGATATTTCCTCAGAAGTAAGGTCTAAATAGCTACTTAAAAAATCCCCGATATATTTTATGTTGCCCGGAATATTTTGTTCTCCTCTATAAGGAACGGGAGTCAAGAAAGGGCTATCAGTTTCAAGAATAAAATGCTCTAAACCTAATTCTTTAATAACTTCTTTAACATGAGCATTTTTAAATGTTACAACGCCATTAATGCCCAAAACAAATCCCATTTTAATATATATTTGGGCCGTTTCTTTAGAACCAGAAAAACTATGAATAGTTCCTTTAACATGATATTTTTGCAAAGTTTTAATAGTATCTTCTGTAGCATCACGACTATGGATAACAACTGGCATATGATACTCTTCTGCGAGCTTTAATTGTTTTTCGAAAAGTTTTAACTGCTTTTCTTTATTATAGCCCTCATAATGATAATCAAGCCCTATTTCCCCAATTGCAACTACTTTTTCATCTTTTATATACTCTTTTAATATTTCTATATCTTCATCGGTATAAGTGTCTTGAAATTCGGGATGAATTCCCACACAGGCATAAACTTCATCATGATTATGGGCACAGCTAATAGCTTCTTTATTAGTTTTGCTATCGGTACCCGCGGTTATAAAGGTATTAACATTTAAATTTTTACTTTTTAAAATAACCGAATCTATATCAGGATAAAATTCGTTTTCTAAATGACAATGACTGTCGATAAACATCTATTTTTCTACTATCCTTTCAAATATTATTTGCGCTTCTTTTACTTTAGTTCCATCAGGTGTTAAACCAAAGATTTTTGTATCGGCAAAAGATGTATGTTCAGCGTTAATATTATTAAGTATCTTTTCTGCAGTTTCAGGCATAAAAGGAGCAAGTAAAGAAGCACATATTCTAATACTTTCGATTAGGTTATAAATAACGGTTTTAAGTCTTGCCTCTTTATTTTCATCTTTAGCAAGAGCCCAAGGCGTGGTATCATCTATATATTTATTACATTTCTTTAAGACATTAATTATTAAATCGATAGCTTCGGCAATTTTAATTTCATTCATTTTTTGAACAACTTCATCACTTAAGGTACTTACACTTTTAATTAAACTATCATCGATATCTTCATGTTCATTAGGATTTGATATTATACCATCAAAATATTTATTAGCCATAGACACCGTTCTAGTAACTAAGTTTCCTAAAATATTTGATAAATCATTATTGGTTTTTTCTATTAATAATTCTCTTGTAATACTACCATCATTAGCATAAGGAATTTCATGAAGTAAATAATATCTTACCCTATCAACACCAAATTCTTTTACTAAATCATCAGCATATAAAACGTTTCCTCTACTCTTACTCATTTTATCATTATCAAATAAAAGCCAAGGATGACCATACACCGTCTTTGGTAAAGGTAAATCTAAAGCCATTAGAATAATAGGCCAATATATCGTATGAAATCTTATTATATCTTTACCAATAACGTGCAAATCCGCGGGCCATAATTTATTAAACTGTTCAGAACTTCCGTCAGGATCATAGCCAATAAAGGTAATATAATTAGTTAAGGCATCAATCCATACATATATTACATGGCCTTCATCAAAGGTAACCGGAATTCCCCATTTAAATGAAGAACGTGATACACATAAGTCTTGTAAGCCAAGTTTAATGAAATTATTTATCATCTCATTTTTACGTGATTCTGGATAGATAAAATCAGGGTGCTCATTAATATATTTTTCTAAACGGTCTTGATATTTAGATAATCTAAAGAAGTATGATTCCTCTTTTTTAGGACTAACTGGTCTTCCACAGTCAGGACAAAGCCCATTAACAGCTTGGGTTTCCGTCCAAAATGATTCACAAGGAGTACAGTATAAACCAACATATTCACTTTTATAAATATCGCCTTGGTCATATAACTTTTTAAATATCTTTTGAACAACCACTTCATGCTTTTTATCTGTTGTTCTTACAAAACTATCATAAGACGTATTCATCACATCCCAAATGCTCTTTAGCTCAGAAGCGATATTATCAACATATTCTTGAGGCTCTATTCCTGCTTCTTTTGCTTTAAGTTCAATTTTCTCCCCATGCTCATCAGTTCCGGTTTGAAAATAAACATCATAGCCCTCAAATCTTTTAAATCTAGCAATAGCATCGGCTAAGACAATTTCATAAGTATTACCAATATGTGGTTTTGTAGAAGTATAAGCAATAGCCGTAGTTAAATAGTATTTTGGTTTTGTCATAATTAAAGTTCCTTTCTTTCAACAAAAAAATCATGAACAAAAGGACGAAATATTTCCGCGGTACCACCTTTATTCATGATTTATCATGCGCTCTTAATCGTTATAGGGATTACCCACCAAAAACTCCAAGACTCACAAATTATTTTAGTTTACCCTTTTTCCATCTTATAAGGGCTTTCTATAAAACTAGGTAATAAAAATCTTTCTTTTCTTCGTTTTTGTAAGTCCATATTAACATAACATTTAACTATTTTCAATAATATTTTTTACTATTTTAGCAAAGAAATCATCTTCCTCTAATAATATGGAACGCTTATATAAAAGTAATATTCCTAAAGGATTACTATCTTTAATTAAACATTTTGCTAAAAAGTATCCCTCGAGGACTTCATCGCCAAAAGCTATTTTTTCAACTTGTTTAGAAACATAATTTTTACGGGCTACTAATAGTTCTTGAAATAAAGGTGGGAGTTTCTTGCCCTCTAAAATCCCCTTTGTTAAAAACTTTTCGTTGTCAGATATAAATATCGAGGCATCGACTAAATCATTAACACTAGATATTATATGTGAACTTTTATCTTTTAAGTTATCCATTATTTCATATTTTTCTAAAATTATCCGCTCTTCATCAACTAAAAAAGATAGATTATCTCCCGGTTTAATGCCTAAAACTCCCCGTAATTCTTTAGGTATAACAATTCTCCCTAATTCATCTATCTTTCTTACTATTCCTGTCGTTTTCATGCTCTAGCACACTCCTTTAATAGTTTGTGCTAACAAAGATTTTATATACTATTCAAAAGCTGAACAATATATTTTATAAAATGGTCTTCCAATGATTTATAATATAGCGTTATTATTATGCATTCATGCTTATAGGCAATATTAAAATTATGCGATATACTTGTAGCTTTGTACAAAAGTTTATCTCCTTCAATCGTAGAACTTAAACTTTTAGGAAGCTCAATTTCTATTAAACGGTCAGTTTGTTTAACGTTTTTTATATCAAGCTTTTTAGCTATCTTTTCAAACCATTCTTCATACATATAGTTTTCTAAATCATCACTTATTTTGCCAAAACGATCTTCAATAGTTTGTTTAATACTATTAAGTTTATCATAAGAATCGATTTGATTAATCATTTGGTGGATTTCAATTTTTATTTCTTCATCTGAAACATATTCATCAGCAATATGGGTATCAATGTTTATTAAAGACTGGTCTATAGTATCCTCTTCTTCCACTAATTCACCTTTTATTCTTTTCATTTCATCTTCAATCATCTTCGTATATAAGGAAACGCCCACTAAATCTACAAAGCCAGCTTGAGAAGAGCCAAAGATATCTCCCGAGCCTCGAATTGATAAATCACGCATAGCAATCTTATAACCGCTTCCAAGCTCCGTAAATTCTTTGATAGCTTGTAATCTTTTAATGGCAATATCATTTAGCATTTTTGTGGCATTATACATTAAATACGCATAAGCAATTTTATCACTACGTCCTACGCGTCCCCGTAATTGGTAAAGCTGAGCAAGGCCTAAACGGTCGGCATCATAAACAATCAAAGTATTAGCATTTGGTATATCTATGCCATTTTCAATTATCGTAGTACAAACAATAATATTAAATTTTTGGTTAATAAAATCATCCATTATACTATCTAGCTCTTCTTTATTCATTTGGCCATGAGCATAACGAATTTCTTCATTAGGAATTAGATTTCGTAAATGACTTACCTTTTTCTCAATATTTTCAATGCTATTATATAAAATAAATATTTGTCCACCTCTTGAAAGTTCTTTGTATATCGCGTCTTTTAAGATTAAATCATCTTCACTAACTACATAAGTTTGAACAGGATACCTGTTTTTGGGCGGAGTATCAATAATAGATAAATCGCGAAGCCCAGATAAAGCCATCTTTAAAGTTCGCGGAATTGGGGTGGCCGATAACGTTAATACATTAATATCATTTTTCATTTCTTTTATCTTTTCTTTATGTTTAACGCCAAATCGTTGCTCTTCATCTACAACCATTAAACCTAAATTTTTACATTTTATATTGTCATTTAATAATTTATGCGTACCAAATACAATATCAATTGTTCCCTTTTCTAAGCCCTCATATATTCTTTTAACCTCTTTAGGGGTTGTAAAACGATTAAGCAAAGCGATTTCAATTGGCCAATCCGCAAAGCGAGCTTTAGCAACATTATATTGTTGCCGGGAAAGGATTGTTGTCGGGCATAAATACATTACTTGAGCATTATTTAATACCGTTTTAAACATGGCTCTTAAAGCAACTTCTGTTTTACCGAAACCAACATCACCACATAATAGACGATCCATTGGATGATCAGACGCTAAATCATTATAAATATCATTTATACTTTTTTGTTGATCTTCTGTTAAAGCATAGGGAAACGAATTAGCAAATATTTCTTCTTCCTCATAAGATTTATATTTTGGCGACTTAATTAAAGCTCTAGCTTTGTATAATGCCATTAATTCTTGAGAAATGTCCTCTATCTTTTTTCTTACATAGTTTCTTGTTTTAAGCCAAGTTGTTGAATTTAATTTATTTAATTTTGGCACCGCCCCGTCTTTATCAGAATACTTATAAATATTATTTATTTTTTCAACGGGAACATATATCTTATCGTTATTAAGATATAAAAGTTGAATATAATCTTTTTTAACTCCGTTTTTCGTTAACGTAGCAAGACCATTATAAATACCAATTCCATGAGCAATATGGATTACATAATCTCCTTTTTGTAGTTCATCATAATTAGTTATTTTTTTACCACCATAAAAATTATTTTGGTATTTATATTCATGTTTAACATTTTCAATATCATATTCCCCTATAACTACTAAATCATCTATAATAAAGCCATGGTTAATTTTCTTTTTTTCAAGGGTTATGTTCGGAAATAATTCTCTTATCTTTCTTTGTTCAGGAATACTAGATAAGCAAAATATTACTTTTTTATTATCTTTTTGCCATTTATTCACCGCTTTTGCTAATAACTCAAAGTTTTGGTTAAAGTTTTCAATCGTCGAACTATTAAATACCATGTCTGTTTTAGCCGTTTGAAACTTATTTAAACAAATCTCATATTTAATATTAATATCCTCTAAAGCATACATTATTTTGGCAGTATTTTCTTTAGCATAATACTCTAATAAATCTTCGGCAAGTTTACGATAAGAAGCCATAATCTGAGGACTATCTATTTTTATAACAATAGGATTTTGGGCATAATCATAAATAGAGCTTTTGTCGTTATCAATAATCTCATCAACAGGATTAATAGTTATCTTGTTGATTTCTTTTAATGAACCTTGAGTATTTTCATTAAAATAACGAATATTATCAATTATATTATCGTCAAATTCAATTCTAACTGGGTGCTCTTCATTAATCAAAAAAACATCTACAACAAGCCCTCTTACCGAAAACTCGCCCGTATAGTTTGTTAACGTATCTTTGTGATAACCATTTTCAACTAAAACGGTTATTAAATCATCTCTTTTAATAGTAGCGCCTTTTTCTAAAACAATATGTCGTTTCGCCATTTTATCGGTCGAAGGTAAATACTTTAAAAAAGCCATCAAATTAACAATTATGATATGCGGTCCCGCAGATAGTTTTTCTAAGGTATTTAGTCTTGTAAGTTTTAATTCAGGAGATGAGGCTTTAATCATTGTTGATATAAAATCATCACTAATAAAAAGTAAGACGTCACTAGTATATGTTTGAAATAAATTATAATAATTATTAGCTTCGTATAAAGAAGATGTTAAAACAATAATATTTTGTTTTCTTTCTTTAAATAAATTAAGAACATAAAAAACATTTAACTCATCAGTTAAACCGCATATTACACTATTATTATCATATTTAAAATATTTTGCTAAATAATCCATCATAACCCATTATATCTATTCATTGTATAGTCTATCCCATTTTCTACAAAAGAATCAATAATATCTTTAAATACTCTATCGCCTAAATAATTAAGTTCATCTTTACTTAACTTAGATAAAACATAATCTCTAGTTGTAAGATCATTACTACTGGAAATGCCTATTTTTAATTGAGCAAATTCTTCTGTACCTAGACTAGAAATAATACTTTTAATACCATTATGTCCTCCGGAAGATGAATTATATTTTAATTTAAAGGTCATAGAGGGCAAATCTAAATCATCACGTATGACTAATATATCTTGAGCAGGAACTTTATAAAAATTAGCAATTCTTCTAACGGCATTACCCGATAAATTAACGTATGTTAAGGGTTTTATCAAAATGACTTTTTCAGTGCCAATATTAATTTGCGCTAGTTCAGCATCTTTATCTTTTTGCCATTTAAGAGAAGAATCATAATTATTAAGCACAATAAAGCCAACGTTATGTCTTGTCTTTTCATATTCTTTACCCGGATTGCCAATACCTACTATTAATTTCATTTTTCCTCCTTAAATATATTTTGATAAGTTTTTAGGCCGTCAATACAAAGAGTCTTTTTAATTTTAACACCACTTTTACTGTTTTTAACTGCTTTAATTAAAACAATGCGAGGGTCACTATTTTTCTTAGTGGATACTAACTGAATTTTTTTGATGTTGATTTGATACTTATTGGCTAAAACAATTAATTCATCTAATCTTTCCGCCCGATGAACAATATATAAACTGCCTTTATTTTTTAAATAGGTTTTGCTTATTTTAAAAATATCCTCTAAGGTAAGGTTCATTTCATGACGAGCAATGGCTTTTTCCTTTGTTTCATTGATATAGGATTTTTTTGCCGTCTTAAAAAAAGGGGGATTACATACGATAGTATCAAAGTATTCAGCAGAATAATATTTACCGATATTTTTAACATCATCATTAATTATTTTTAGCTCATTAGCAAGGTTATTTAAAGAAATTGATTTTACTCCAAGGTCATAAACAGGTTTTTGAATTTCAAAGCCAATTATAGAACTCGTTGTATATTTAGAAAGAATAAGAGGAACTGCCATATTTCCTGCACACATATCTAAAATATTGCCTGATTTTTGGGCATCGACAAATTCCGCTAAAAGGATAGAATCTACAGAAAACTTAAAGTAGTCACTATCCTGATAAATGTATCTATTCTCATAATCATATAAATCATTTTTTACTAGCATTTAATTCATCTGCCTTAACTTCTATTTTCTCATCTCCAACAATAATTTTATAAGTTCGATTTAGGATATCAATGCTTGTTATAGTTCCATCTTTACCATTGATTTTAATAACACTTCCAACCGGCAATAAGCCTTTAGAACAGCGTAAATATTCATCTTCTTCATAGCAAAGACAACATAAAAGACGACCACATGAGCCATTGATTTTGCTAGGATTAAGCGCTAAATTTTGATTTTTAGCTTTATTGATAGAAATAGACTCTATTTGATTTAAAAATCTTGCACAGCATAATTGTTGTCCACAGATTCCCACTCCTCCTATCATTTTGGCCTTATCTCTTGAACCAATTTGGCGAAGTTCAATTCTTGTTCGATATACTGCTGCTAATTTCCTAGTAAGTTCACGGAAATCAACTCGGTCATCGGCTGAAAAGTTAAACAAAAGCTGAGAACGGTCAAAATTGAAATTAGCATTGATAATCGACATATCTAAGTTTAATTCTTTAATAAATTCTTTGCATTTTTTTATGGCACTTAAACTATCTTTAAGATTTTTGTAATAAATTTCATCATCTTCGGGAGTGGCTACTCTTAAAATATCTTTTAATTCTTCTTTATTACTAACATTATTTTTTTCGGCTACAACTCTACCATATTGTAATCCTTTTTCTGTTTCAACAATAACATTGTCATCTATATTAACAGAAAATGCCGATTTAAAACTATATGGTTTATTTGTATTTTTAAATAAAACAGAATATACTTTATAGTCCATTTGCTTCACCCATTTCTATTGCAAAGCTATCTAAAAGCAACCCTAAATTCATATTATAATTAAGTTCATTTAGATACTTCTCAATAATTTTAAGTTTCTTAATAATGTTAAAATCTTTTGTTTCACGAAACTTAAGTTCATAAGTATTATATATTAAATTTAATAAACATACAATTTGTTCTTGTGTTGTAAGTTCTTTTAAAATAACAGTATTATTATACCACGTAATATTGCTAGTTTTATCTTCAAGCTTTTGATAATATTCACCTGCGAGCTTTTGGCAAGAAGCAAATTCCTCTTCTGTTAAGCCACCTTGCAAAGATTTAGCATTATCAGTTAGTTTTATAAGTTCACATCTACTAACAATAGTACTTGCTACGCTATCTTTATTTTGCGTAATATAAAAACCTAAAATATTTTCTTCGGGTTCTTCTAAAAACTTAAGCATTTTATTAAAAGACGTATCATTCATTTTTTCAGGGTATTTTATAATATAAATATTATGAGTAGTATAAACAGGCTTAGTAGCAAATGCTTTTTTTAGATTATTAATACTTTCTGCCTTAATACTTTTACCACTTGGCTCAATTGTAACAATGGAAGGCATATTTCCTTCATCTATCAAATGGCATTTAGCACATTTATTACAATTATCAGCATATTTAGAAGAACATAATATCTTTTTAATAAGTAAAATAATATTTTGATAACACTTTTCAACATTTTTTGTTTCAAACAAATAAGCATGAGCTAGTTTGTTCTCATGGAATAAAGTTAATAAATTGTTAAATACTTCTTGTTCCACACTTCTCCTTATAAAACTAATACTAAAATTGCTAGTACTATTATTCCTGGTATTCCGAAGATAGTTATAAAAGCCACATTAACGATATTAATTGGTATCATGATATTAAGAGAAGATATCATTAAATTTAGAGCATATAACATAAATATAGTTATAATAACGCGCTTTATAATGTTGAAAACTTTCTCCATATTGTCCTCGTTACTAAACTATATGCTAGTTTGGTGACTTTATGCTATTTTCTTGCGATCCTCTAACGCTTTATCTAAGGTTAAAACATCAAGATAATCTATCTCTGCTCCCATAGGTAACCCATAGGAAAGCCTTGAAATAGTTACATTCTTATTTTCAAATTTTTTCTTTATATATAATGTTGTTGTTTCTCCTTCAACTGATGACTTTAAAGCTAAGATGAGTTCAGGCTTTTCTAGAGCGTCAACACGCTTTATTAAAGATGCTATAGTAATATCATCCGGTCCAACATTGTTAATAGGAGATATTAAGCCATTTAAAACGTGATAAACGCCTTTATAATTACCTGCCCTTTCAAAAGAAAATACACTTTTATAATCCTCTATAACACAGATAAGATTATGGTCTCGGTTTTCATCACTACAGATTGGACAAATTTCTTGATCAGTTAAATTATGACAGATTTGACATGGATGAAGATTTTGCTTTGCTTTTATCAAATCTTCGGAAAACTCATTTACTTCATCATCCTCTAAATCTAAAGTGGCTAAAGCAAGTCTTTCAGCACTTTTCTCTCCTATAGTTGGTAATTTTTTATAAAAAGAAATTAATTTTTCTAAACTTTTTGGGTAGACCATAATTATAGCATTCCGCCCATTTCGGAATAAGCACCTAATTTAGATTCAGTTTCTTTTTCTATTTTATTTAGGCCATCTTTTATAGCTAACATAATCATATCTGCTAAAATTTCTTTGTTTTCAGCATTAAATGCTTCATCAGATAGTATTTCTACAGATTTAACATCTCTGTTTCCTTTAAATTTAATACTAACCCAATCTGATTTTCCTTCAAAGTCCATGGCATCAATTTGCCCTTTTTTGGCCATAATGTCCTTTTGCATTCTTTGAGCTTGAGCCATTATTTGTTGCATATTCATATTTTTATTCCTCCTTACTTAACTTCTATTTTACTATTTAAAAATATGTCTTCAACTATTTTTTTTGTATCTTTTATTTTCGGTTCCTCTTTCATTTCATATTTAATATTTTGAGCTAAATTATTCTTATATTCTTGCATATAGTTATTCCATGCTTCTTCAGAAACTGCTATTAACTTATATTTTTTATTAATGTAGTTTTCTAGGGCGTCTTCGATAGCTCTTATATTATCATTAATGTTATCGGCTGTGGCATCTATATCGGCTTTGATAACCCAATTAGTATCAGAAGCCAAAACAATAGTTGTATCAATTAAAAATGCTCTATCCTTTTTCATTTTAGCAAGATTCACAAATTTTTTCCAGACTTCTTTAGCATCTCCTAAAAAACTTTTATTAGCGTTAACAAAGCAATTATTGACCCTGATTTCACACAACTCAGAATTGTCTCTAACCGGTTTAATACTTTCATTCTTATTTTGCTTTTCTTTTGATTCTTCTTTAGTCAAAGAATTTTTCTCAAAATTTGGTTGCGTTGTTTTATTTACATTATCTTCTAGATTATTATCCGCGTTTTCGTTTATTTCCCGGCCAGTCGATTCTTCGACAATATCTATTTCCCGGGAAATATTTTTTGTAAATTTATCAATGTAATCAAGTAGCACCAACTCTAGGTTTGCATAAGGATCTATATTAACATTATATTTATAGATTAGCGAAGAAATTTCTAAAGCCATATCTTTGAGTTTCTTATATTCTAAAGTATTTTGATTGGGATTTCTTTTTATATCAATAGCCTTTTTATCAATTGCTCTTATCAATTTTTTACATATAGTTTTAAAATCGGTCGCATGATCTTGAACAAATGATATAAATTGTACTACTTTATCAACATCGCTGTTTTTGACAGCTTCCAGAACATCATTTATTTCTTTATTAGATATTAGGCCTAAAGAATTAAGCACGATTTCTTGCGTAATTTCTGTGTTATTTTTTGATAACTGATCAAGGATACTCAGCGCATCACGCATACCACCATCCGCGAAGTCGGCGATTTCTTCAAGAGCTTCGCTATCTACATTTATTTTTTCCGTTGCAGATATCTTTTTCATGTTATCAACTATATCTTTATTGCTAATCTTTTTAAAATCTAATCTTTGACACCGAGATAAAACCGTAATAGGAACGTCTTCAATATCCGTTGTAGCTAAAATAAATACAACATGACTAGGTGGTTCCTCTAATGTTAATAATAAGGCATTAAAAGCACTGCTACTTAACATATGAACTTCATCTATTATATATACTTTATATTTAGAGTTTATTGGAGCTAATTTTATATTTTCAATTATTTCGCGAACTTGATCAACCCCGTTATTAGAGGCGGCGTCAATTTCATAAATATCACTGTTTTGATTAAAGTTAAGGCAATTTTCACATTCGTTACATGGTTCGCCATCTTTACCATTTAAACAATTTATTGATTTTGCAAAGATTTTAGCGGTACTAGTTTTGCCCGTTCCTCTTGGTCCTGTAAAAATATAAGCATGAGATATTTTATCATTAATAATACTATCTTTTAATAACTCAATGGTTCTATTTTGTCCAACAACATCACTAAAAGTTGAAGGTCGATATTTTCGATATAGTACTTTATAATTCATAGAAACCTCCTACTTAATTATATCAATAATCAAAGGTTTAATCTATCTTTTCTTCTTAAAAAAACGAGAAAGTAATTCGGTATATTTTTCTTTGCAATCACCGCAAAACTGTGCAGTTATTGCTTGTTTTCTTTCGTCATTAAAATTGGAATCTACAATATAATATACTTTATCGATTCTGGCTTGTTTAATTACCTCTTTGCACATATTGCATGGCTTTAAAGAAACATATAATTCACAGCCATCTAAACGCCAGTCTTTTAGCTTCTTTTCTGCTTTTAAAATAGCTAATATTTCGGCATGGTTGATACAGCTGTGTTTGCTTTGCCTAGTATTATGAGCCCGAGAAATAACTTCGCCATTTCTTGTGATGACACACCCCACCGGAATTTCCTCTTTTTTATATGCTTTTAAGGCTTCCTTATATATAATTTTTTCAATATCCATATGTTCTCCACTAAAAAAGTGCACACAAACAGGGATTGATGTGGCTGCTTTCTTCCGAATCTGACCAGGTTACAATATATTTGTTGCACGTTTTAATAATAACAAAAAACACTAGTAATTGCAAACAAAGTTTATAAGCTGTTTCACGTGAAACTTTTTGTTAATGTTTCATGTGAAACGAAACTTATAATTCATAAAAAAGTTCAACTATTATTGCAAGTTGAACTCTTATATTAGTTTTCTTCGGTAGTTGCTTCCGCCTCTTCAACAGGAGGCTCTTCTGTATCTTTGTCTACTAAGCTGATAGCAGCTACAGTTTGTTCATCTTTAAGATTTATTAATCTTATTCCTTGTGTAACTCTACCAAGTACAGAAATTTGTTCAAGTGGCATTCTCATTGTCATACCAGTATTACTTATAATAATTATATCTTGATTTTCTTTAGCAACTTTAATTGCTACTAAATTACCGTTCTTTTCCGTAATGTTAAGGGCCTTAACCCCTTTACTACCCCGTTTAGTTTGCCGATATTCTTCAACTTTTGTTTGCTTACCATAACCTTTTTCGGTTACTAGTAAAATAATACTGTCGTCTTGAGCAATTTCACAGCATATACAATCTGCACCACTTAGAGATATTCCCGTAACTCCTGTAGCATTACGGCCCATTACTCTAACTTCATTTTCATTAAATCTTACCATTCTACCACTGCTTGAGCCTAGTAAAATAGTATCATTGCCAGAGGTTTTACGAACTCCTATAAGTTCATCGTTTTCTCTAAGTGTTATGCAAATCTTACCTGATGATCTAATATTATCAAATTCATGAATTGCTGTTCTTTTAACAATTCCTTTTTTAGTAGCAAATAACAAATATTTAGTTTCTTCATTTTGGGAATAAGATAATATAGAGTTAACAGATTCTCCTTTATCTAAAGGTAATAAGTTTATTATTGGTAATCCTTTAGAGGTTCTACTAAACTCTGGTATTTCATAACCCTTAATTCGATATGTCTTACCTTTGTTAGTAAAGAAACAAATATAGTCATGCGTTGACACTGTCAAAATTTTCTCGACATAATCTTCTTCATTGGTTGTCATACCTTTAATACCTACGCCACCCCTATTTTGGGTTTTAAAGGTATCAGAATTAATTCGCTTGATATAACCATTCTTTGTTAAAGCAATCATAACATTTTCTTCAGGAATTAATGACTCATCTTCAATATATTCGATAGCAGTCATATCAATATTAGTTCTTCGATCATCGCCGTATTTATCGGCAATTTCTTGCATTTCTTTTTTAATAATACCAAGGATTTTTTCTTCACTTGATAATATTGAACGATATTCTTGAATAGCTGCCATAAGTTCAGCAAGCTCAGCTTCAATTTTATCTCTTTCTAAGCCAGTTAACCGACGTAGTTTCATTTCCAAAATAGCTTCGGATTGAACATCATCTAAACCAAAACGTTTACTTAATTCTTCTTTGGCTTTAATATCACTATCAGATGTTTTAATTATCTTAATAACTTCATCAATATTATCTAAAGCAATCTTATAGCCTTCAAGAATATGTACTCTCTTTTCAGCTTTATCTAAATCAAATTGTGTTCTTCTAATAATAACTTCTTTTTGATAATCAATATACTTAGCAATTATATCTTTTAAGCCAAGTGTTCTAGGTACTAAATGATCAATCATTAAGAAGATGATTCCATAATTTACTTGAAATTGAGTATGTTTATATAATTGATTTAATATTACTTGAGGATTAGCATCTTTCTTAAGTGTTATTGTAATCTTTACACCGTGCTTTAAGTCAGTATGGTAATCAGAAATACCTTCAATAGTCTTATTATGAACTAATTCAGCAACCTTATCTTTTAAAACATCAGTTTGAACGCCAAAAGGTATCTCATCAACAATTATATAATTACGCCCATTCTTCTCTTCAATATGAGCTTTACTTCGTATAACAATTGAGCCTCTACCTGTTTCATAAGCCTGTTTAATTCCACTATTACCTAGGATAATACCGCCCGTAGGAAAATCAGGCCCTTTAATATATTGCATAAGGCCCATAGTGTCAATATCTGGATTATCTATATAGGCAATACAACCATTTATTACTTCTCTTAAGTTATGAGGAGGGATATTAGTTGCCATACCAACAGCAATACCCATCGTACCATTAACTAAAATATTAGGAAATCTAGAAGGTAAAACCTCTGGTTCTTCTCTAGATTCATCATAATTAGGTTTAAAATTAACCGTATTTTTATTAATGTCTCTTAGAAGTTCCATTGATATTTTAGCAAGTCTTGCTTCAGTATAACGATAAGCAGCAGCAGGAGAACCATTAATATTACCAAAGTTTCCATGGCCATCTACTAAAGTATAACGATAGTTATAATCTTGTGCCATTCTTACCATAGCATCATAAATTGAAGAGTCGCCATGAGGATGGTAACGGCCCATAACATCACCAACAATAGTCGCAGATTTACGATGTTGTTTATCTGGGGTTAAGTTATTTTCATTCATAGCAAATAATATTCTTCTATGAACAGGTTTTAAACCATCTCTAAGGTCTGGTAAAGCTCTTGAAACAATAACACTCATTGAATAATCTAAGAAAGATTTTTTTACTTCATCAACAATGTTATTTTCTTGTAATTTATCTCGCTCTTCTCCTACTGAAACGACATTTTCGCCGGTTTCTTCGGTAGTATTAACTTCTTCGTTAGTAATATTTTCTTCTTCATTTTGATTCATACCATACCTCCTATATATCTAGATTTTCAGTAAATTGGGCATTTTCTTGAATAAATTTAGTACGAGGTTCTACAGCTTCACCCATTAATTGACTAAATATTTCATCAGCAGCCATTAAATCATCTACTGTTATCTTTCTAAGAATTCTCTTATTAATATCCATTGTTGTATCATTTAATTCTTCTGGATCCATTTCACCAAGACCTTTCATTCGCATAACGTCTGGTTTAATATTTGGTGGCAAAGAAGCTAAATATTGAGCTTTCTCATCTTCATCTAATACATATTTAATCGTTTTACCATGCTTTATACAGAATAAAGGTGGTTGGGCAGCATAAACGTGTCCTGTTTCCACAATCGGTCTAAAAAAGCGGTAAAATAGTGTTAGAAGAAGTACTCTAATATGTTCACCATCGACATCGGCATCGGTCATGATAATAATTTTGTCATATCTTAATTTATCTAAATTAAATTCTTGGCCTATGCCCGTACCAAAGGCCGTGATAATTGTTCTAATTTCATCATTATCTAAAGCTCTATCAAGTCGCGCTTTTTCAACATTTAAGATTTTACCTTTTAAAGGAAGAATAGCTTGTGTCATGGAATCTCTACCTTTGATGGCAGAACCACCAGCAGAATCACCCTCGACGATAAATATTTCACATTCACTAGGATCTTTTACCTTACAATCAACTAATTTTCCGCCAAAATCAATTACATCTAAATCCGTTTTTCTTCTCGTAGTCTCTCTAGCCTTTTTGGCCGCAATTCTTGCTCTTGAAGCTAAAAGGGTTTTATCAATAATCGTTCTTGCTTCTTGAGGATGTTCTAGTAAATATCTTTCTAGTCCTTCACCAAATACATCAGAGGCTATTTTCTTAACTTCAATATTACCAAGTTTAGTTTTAGTTTGCCCTTCGAATTGAGGATCTGGGTGCTTACAAGAGATAATCATTGTAAGGCCTTCTCTTACATCATCTCCAGTTAAACTATCATCATTTTCTTTAAGAATTTTAGCCTTTTTGGCATAGTTATTAATAATTCTTGTTAAAGCTTGTTTTACACCATCTTCATGCATTCCACCTTCATAGGTATTAATATTATTAGTAAAGGAATATATTGCCGAATTATAAGATTCATTATATTGCATAGCTACTTCAATAGAGATATCGTCTTCTACTCCATTTACATAGATAATATCATCATGAAGAGGCTTTTTATCTTTATTAAGCATTTCAACATACTCAATAATACCACCATTATAAAGGAATGTTTCATGTTTATCTTCGCTTCTTTCATCTATTAATTGAATGCGAAGTCCTTTATTTAAGAAAGCTAATTCTTGTAATCTTTTCTTTAAAACATCATAATCAAATATTGTTGTCTCCGTAAATATTTCCGGATCAGGTAAAAATGTAACGGTTGTTCCCGTCCTATCTTTAGAGCACTCTTCAATTACCTTCATTGGTGCAACTGGTGTTCCCCCGTTTTCAAATCTTTGATAATGAACTTCGCCTTCTCGATAAACTCTTACTTCAAGCCATTTAGATAAAGCATTAACAACCGAAGCTCCTACGCCATGAAGACCACCAGAAACTTTATAGCCCCCACCGCCGAATTTACCACCGGCATGAAGCACTGTGAAAATAGTTTCAATTGTTGATAAGCCTGTTTTTTCATTTATTCCTGTAGGCATTCCCCGTCCATCATCTTTAACAGATACCGAATTATCTTTATGAATTTCTACTTCAATATCATCACAATAACCTGCTAAAGCTTCATCAACAGCATTATCAACAATCTCCCATACTAAATGATGAAGACCTTTACTACTAGTAGTACCAATATACATACCAGGTCTTTTACGAACCGCTTCTAAGCCCTCTAAAACTTGAATATCACTATCTGAATAATGTTCATTGTTCATTAATTACTCACCCTCTCAATTTTGTTATTTTCTACTAAATAGATATTGCTATTTTTAAGAAGCATTTTATCTATATTATCAATATTTGTACTTGTTATGAAAGTTTGGACTTCTTTATTAAGCATTTTAATAATATTATTGATTTTTTGATTATCTAGTTCAGAAAATAAATCATCTAATATTAATATCGGATACTCACCTTTTATTTCTTTCATAATAAGTATTTGTGCTAGTTTAAATGCTATAATCGCATTTTTTTGTTGCCCTACACTGCCAAAATCTTTTATCGAATTACCATCTAATATAAATTCAATATCATCATGATGAATACCCGATAAAGTTTTTCCCATTTCCATTTCTCTATAATACTTCTTTTGATAATTATCCAATATCTCTTCTTCACTCTTATCATTAAAAGAACTATTATAAATAACTTTTAATTCTCCATATTCAAAGATATCTTCATAAATTTTAGCAATACTCTTATTTATTTTTTCGATATATTCTCTACGATAATTATTAATACATTTTCCTATTTTAACTAGTTTTTGGGTTAAAATATCTAGGTAATCTTTAGAAGCATTACCATTTAAATAAAGTTGTTTTAAATAAGCATTACGGTTTTTTAATAACTTATCATAAGAATTTAATAATAAGAGATATTCCTTACTTCCTTGAGAAATATCTATGTTTAGAAGTTTACGTCGAAAAGATGGGGCATCATTAATAATCTTAGTATCTAAAGGATTAAATAAGATAATATTAATATTAGTTACATAATCACTTATCTTCCCTACTTTATCAGAGTTAATATATACTTTTTTACCTTCATTAGATAGATCAATTTGATACCTATTCTTTTCGTTAGTAATTATTTCCCCTTTTATTTGTGCTAAAGAAGAGCCTTTTTTTATTAAATTAACATCACTACTTGTGCGGAAAGATTTGGTTAAAGCCAGTAAATATATAGCCTCAATAATATTTGATTTACCACTGCCATTGTTGCCATATATAATATTTAACGTATCTGAAAAAGAAATATCTAATGACTCATAATTTCTAAAGTTGGTTAGTTTCAATTTTTCAATATACATTTTAAACCTCTTTTTTGGCCCTGATTTTTAATTTTTACTTTTTTAGGTACTCCTCTACGCAATATTAATTATATCATATTTTAGGACCAAAAAAAAGCAAAATTAACGTTTTTTGCCTTTCATAATTGTCATTAAGCGCGAGGCTTTAAAAAGTTGGTTAGTAAAAACATTTTCTGAAAGCTCTATTGTAAGTTCTTTGCCATTAATTAAGATAATTTGTAATAAGTTATTTTGATTAATATAATAATTATTAACACCATTATAAGAAAACCACATACATTCCTTTTTGCGAAAGGATGTTGTAGGAAAAATAATTATATCTTTTACTTCACTTATTATTATTGGACATTTATATCTAATTCCTAATAGATACTTAGCGCTTTGACAACGCCCAACAAATGAACTTCCGTAAAATTTACAACTTTCATCTATAATTTCTAGGATATTACGATTAACAGTATAAATTATATATTTTTCTATTATTTCTGTAACCTGTTCTTTTAAATAAATTAAGGCTACTGTCGACTCATTAATAATATAGTTTTCTAACATAAAAAATCCCCCCGGCTACAAAAGTTATAGCACATTATATGGGGGATATTTTGTCGAAATAAAGGGATATTAATAAGTTTTAATTGGCAATATTAATTCTACAATTGTATCATCATCTACAGCATTTATAATAATTGGTTTATCATCACCATTAATTAATAAAATAAGTGTTTCAGTATTTAAAACTTTTAAAGCCTCTAACATATATTTAGAACTGAAGGAAATATCTAATTTTTCTTTATTATTGCTATCAATTCTTAATTCTTCTTTAGTTTTACCACTTTCTTGAGAAGTTCCTAAAATAGTCATTTTCTTATCATCAATACACATTTTAACAATATTTTTATCTTTACTTACCGTAATAATAGAGGCTCTATCTATTGCATCATAATAATCTCTTAAATTAAGATTAATCATATATTTAAATTCTTTAGGAATATAATTATTAGTATCAGGATAATCACCATTTAATAAAGTTGTTTGGAACATTATATTCTTATAAATGAATAATATTTTGTTATTAAATAAGTGAATTTCTACATTATCAGAATCTTTTAATATAGATTCTAATTCATTAACACTCTTACCAGGAATAACAATATTTATAGCATCTTCCACGGGTTCATTTAACTTAATTGATTTTTTAGCCAAACGATATGAATCAGTTGCTATACACTCTAGTAAATCCCCTACTATTTTGATATTTAAACCTGTTAAAAGAGGTCTTACTTCTTGAGTAGACATAGCATATGCAGTTTGATTAATAATTTCTTTTAAAAGATTAGCTTCAAGATTAATAGTATTTTTACTTTTTTCTATTGTAACATTAGGATAATCAGATAAATTGTAGCAATTTAAGATAAATTCATTAGTATCAGAATATATTTTAATATTATTACCTATTGCTTCAAAATTAATTACATCTGATGGCATCTTTCTAATAATATCGAGAATATATCTACTTTGAATAATTAATTTACCCTCTTCTTCTATATTTTTAATTTCTTTTTTATCAATTGTTACTTTAATAGTAAGTTCACTATCGGAAGCTAGTAACTCTAAACCATTTTTTGTTACTTCCATTACTATTCCATTTAATACGGGAATCGTTATTTTTTGTGATAAAGCTTTAGTAACATTTAATAAAGCCTCTAATAAAGTGTTTTTATCAATTGTAAATTTCATTTTATATCTTTCCTTCTTTCTTTTTTATATATTTTATTTATTATTATCTTTATACTGTTAGTTGTTGTGGAATTTTTGTTTTTTCCTTTATTTATCTTATATTTTATTAAAAATTTATCAACATTTTTATAACTTATTTTTTATCTCTTTAAGTGTGTTATTTAATTTTTCATCTGTTTTAAGTTCATTTGATATTTTTTCAATAGATGCGGAGATAGTTGAATGATCCCTCCCCCCAAATTCTAGGCCTATTCTTGCGAGTCCTTCATCAGTTTCAACGCGACTTAAATAGATTGCTATATGTCTTGGTTTAGCTATATTACTAGTTTTTTTCTTACTTTTTAAATCATTAACTGTTATATTAAAATAATCAGCAACAGCTTTTTGAATTTTACTTACGGAACTTTCGGAATATACATTAGTACTAAGGTAATCTTTTAAAGCTTCAACGGCAAAGTTTAAATCAATTTTCGCCGGAACCATCATTGCAGTATATGCAAGTAATCTATTAATAGAGCCTTCAATATGCCGAACATCACTTTGACAAGAATTAGCAATATATTCAACAACATCTTGACTTAATTTGTCTTCTAATGGTGTATTTTTAAGTTTACTATTAATTATTTTACAACGTAAGTTGAAATCAGGAGGATATATATCAACAGGAAGCCCCATCATAAATCTACTTCTTAATCTATCCTCTAGTTTCTTTAAATCATCTGGCGAACGGTCGCTACTTATAATTATTTGTTTATTAGCGTTAAATAAAGCATTAAAGGTATTAAAAAATTCTTGTTGAGATTTATCAGCGACGACAAGAAACTGAATATCATCAATTAACAAAACATCAACATTTTTATATTTATCTTTAAAAGATTTAGCATAATTGATACTATCTGCTCCTTTATTCACGGCCGCTATACCAGTATAATCCATAATATATTCATCACTTGTTACATATAATACTTTAAGGTCACTATTATCATGAATATAATTCCCTATAGCGTGCATTAAATGAGTCTTACCTATCCCACTTTTACCATAAAGAAATAAAGGATTATGAACTTGACCTGGATGTTGTGCAACAGTATGAGCAGATACAACGGCTAATTTATTAGAATCTCCTACGACAAAATTATCAAAAGTAAAACGAGGAATTAAATTAGTTTCCCACTCATCTTCAACATCAAGATTAGTTTCCTTTTTATCAACATTTTTAGTATCTTTATCTTTTATATTAGTAACTTCTTCTTCGGTTAAATATATCATTTCATAATGACTATTAGTTATAGAATATAATGTTGTATCAATAAGATCTTTATAAGTACTAGATAATACTTGTTTATGGATAATCATAGGTACTTGAATAGTAAATTTATCATCAACAAGAGAAATAGGCTTAAGTGGTGAATACCATAAATTATAGACATTTTCACTTACACTCTTTTCTATTTCTGTTAAAAAATTTTTAAATATTTCCTCCATTTTCATACCTATACCCCACATATAATTATCAACAATTTAATTGTAACGTATTTTTAAATAAATATAAAGTAAAAATAAAATTCCCAAGAGTTATCAACAAACCTATCAACACTTTTTTTCTTTTAAAATCTAGGATAGCACAAGTTTTCCACAATTTCAACAAAATGTAATTGGGGAAAAAAATTGGGTTTCCACAATTCTATTTTTTAGGTGTTGTTGGTTTGTGGAAAAAATAGTAAAGGATAAAACATATAATAAAATTTTGACACTAACAAAATTTATTTATCTTGACATAGTCTATTATTAAATATTATAATAACAATGCGAAAAAAGGAGTGATTTTATGAAAAGAACTTATCAACCTAATAAAAGAAAGATGAAGAAAACTCATGGCTTTTTCTCTAGAAAAGATGGAAAAGTACTTTCTTCACGCAGAAGAAAAGGGAGAAAAGTATTATCAAAATAAAACCACTTTATAGTGGTTTTTTTTACAGGAGCCGAAGATGAAAAAACACGAAAGAGTAAAGTCAAACATATTATTTAATGACATTATTGAAAATGGCATAAAGGTATCAAATAAGTTTTTTACCATCTTCTTTAAAGATAAAGATGAACAAAATAATTTATATGGCATAACAGCTCCTAAAAGGGTAGGAAATGCTGTTATAAGAAATAAATTAAGAAGACAAACTAGAGAGTTAGTCGATGATACAAAGAAGTTATTTAAAAATAAACGTAATTATATTATAATAATTAAAGAAGTTTGTTTAGAGGCAAAATATATTGATAAAAAACAAGCTTTAATAAATTTAATAGGAGAATGCAATGAAAAATAAAATAATGATGATTATTCTTGTCTGCTTTTTATTCCTTACTACAGGATGTGGTTCAAGTAAATATATAGTAGATAAAGATGGCAAACAAATTTTAACGGAAAGTACAAAACAATCTTTAAGAACGGATATATTCTGTAAGCCAAGTGTAGGTACGGAAGCTTATAAAATATATGAGGAAAATCAAGATCAAATGAAATTTAAGCTTGATAAATTACCAAATTGTTCAGATTTTACCTTAACTTCTACCAAAAATACTAGTTTATGGGAGACCGTCTTTGTTAAACCAGTAGCCTTTTTAATCCTTAAATTAGGCGATGTCTTCAAAAGCTGGGGTATGACTAAAGCTTATTTAGGTTTATCATTAATAGTTATCGGTCTTTTAATAAGAATAATTATTTTACCATTTAATATTAAAACGCAAAAGCAATCGCGCCGAATGCAACAAGCAATGCCGAAACTACAAAGAATTGAGAAAAAATATGCTGGGCGCACAGACCAAGAATCTACAATGCTTAAAGCTCAAGAAACGATGGCTGTGTACAATGAAATGAAAGTAAATCCATTATCGAGTTGTTTAGTTTCCTTAATTCAATTACCTGTCTTCTTTGCTTTCTTATCTGCTATTTATAAGATACCAACTTTATATGAGGGAGAAATCTTTAGTTGGAATTTAGGTATGACTCCTCAAGGTGGAGTTGCCTCAGGTAATTATACTTATCTTATTCTCGTAGCTTTAATTATTCTTACAACTTATTTTTCCTTTAAATATACGATGAAACAAACATCTGCAACTACTACTGTAGAAGGTGCGGGAAACCAAATGAAATTCATGCTTTACTTTATGACAATATTTATTGGTTTTTCATCTTTCTTCTTACCAACTGCTATAGCTTTATATTGGGTTGCTACCTATGCATTTATAATCGCTCAAACATATGTAACCAACTTAATCCTTAATAAGGCTAATGGTGATAACCGTTCAAAAAAGACCCTTAATAAAGAAACTAAAAAAATTAAGGATAAAATTAAAGAGAAAGAAGGAATGAAGTATGGAAGGAATAAGTAAGGTAGGTAAAACTTTTGATGATGCTTTAGAGGCAGTCCTTGAGGAAAATAATTTAACTAAAGATGATGTGATATACAAAACAGGCGAAACTAAAAAAGCCTTATTTAAAGGAGAAACAACCGAGGTAATAGTTTATAAAAAAGAAGATATTTATTCCTTTATTAAAGACTATTTAAAAGAAGTCATTAATAACTTAGGGTTAGAAGTAAGCTTTGAAGTCAAAAAACAAGATGATAGAGTAGTTATTAAAATGTATTCGGATAACAATAATATTTTAATAGGACATAATGGTAATACTTTAAGAGCATTAGAAACTATTGTTAAACATAAAGTTCAATTAGAAACCGGAATATATTTTTCTGTATCTTTAGACGTAGAGAATTATAAAGATAAAAAAGTAGCTATAATTGAAAGAATAGCCAAACAAACCGCTAGAGAAGTAAAAAGGACTAAAGTCTCAGCAGCAATGGAGAATATGAACCCTTATGAAAGAAGAATAGTTCATAATGTCCTAACAAACTTTAAAGGGGTTACAACTAAAAGCGAGGGGCAAGATCCTCATCGTCATGTTGTTATAAGTCCAACAGAAGAGTAGAAATACTCTTTTTTTCATGAAAAAAAGCTATATTGCTATAGCTTATTGAGGCATATCTTCAAATTTATTAACGCTATCCGGAGCGGGTTTTTTAATAAATAATATTTTTTGTACTTTAGATGCTGATTTTCCTGATTCATCAACTACAGTGTATCGTATCCAATATTGAGGAATAATAGAATCTTTAGGTTCAGCTTCATAATATATTTCATGTGATATTTGACAATATTTGGTATCAGGATTTTCTTCTTTGGCTTTTTTGTATTTTTTCTTAGCAATTAATTCACAATCGGAATCATCTGTTACAGTAACATGATCATAATTTATAGAATCCATATCGTCAAAAGTTATTTCATTTTCATAAAATATTATTTTAGGATTTGCATAATCAGCTTCAAAATCATCATCGCCATTACCATCAGGATTATTTATTTCTTTAACATAGCGATTATTTCTTCCCGTAGCAACCCATCCATAATCACCATTTTCCATCTTAATTTGGTACCATACATACCTTTTATCTTCTAAATTAATATCAAGTACTTTATATACTTGGTCTTTTTTTACGGTACCAATTTGATTACTATATAAGGTAGGTTCAAGCCGGACATTTATTTCATCAATTATTATTTGGATTTTAAAAGCTTTACTATCTTGCCATTTTTTATAGCCAAAGTAGCCTAAACCTCCAAGTAAAACTATGCCAATAATTATTAAAAACCAAGGAATCTTTTTTTTCTTTTTCATATCTACTCACTACTTTTTACATCGAAAATTATATCATACGTTATATAAAAATACAAACAGAGTTTAATACTTTAGCTAAAGCAATTTATCAAATTTTTTCATTAATTTACAACTTAAAGTATCCATGCTATAATCTTACACGAAGAAAGGCAGTTTATGGAAGATACAATTTGTGCTATTGCCACATCACTTGGTGTTGGTGCGATATCAATAATTAGAATAAGTGGACCTCAAGCTATTGAAATCGTTAATAGTATTTTTTCTCGTGATATAAGAGCAATGGCCTCTCACACTATTAAATATGGCCATATAGTAAGTGAAAATGAACAAATAGATGAAGTATTGCTTATGCTTATGAAAGCTCCTAAAACCTATACTAAAGAAGATATAATCGAAATAAATTGTCATGGTGGTCTTAATACTACAAATAAAGTATTAGAGTTACTTTTAAAAAATGGTTGTCGGCTTGCTGAACCTGGTGAATTTACTAAAAGAGCATATTTAAATGGTAGAATTAATCTATTAGAGGCTGAGGCAGTAGGGGAGTTAATTAAGGCTAAAAGTGATTCTAAAAGAAAACTATCGTTAAATCAACTAGGAGGTAATTTAACTAAAAAAATAGTTAATATCCGGGATATGCTGTTATCATTAATGGCTAATATTGAAGTTAATATTGATTATCCTGAATATACTGATAATTTAGTTATAACAAAGAATTTATTAAAAAATAAACTTACGCCTATTGAGCAGGAGTTAAAAAGTTTAGTAAAGGGTGCTAAATATGGACGTATTGTTAATAACGGCCTAAAAGTTGCTATTGTCGGTAAGCCTAATGTTGGCAAAAGTAGTATTTTAAATCATTTACTTGATGAAGAAAAAGCTATTGTTACGGATATTGCCGGAACCACAAGGGATATTATTGAAGGCACCATTTCCCTTAATGGCATTGAAGTTACCCTAATAGATACGGCAGGTATTCATGAAACTGATGATGTTGTAGAAAGTCTTGGTGTTCAAAAAAGCAAAGAATCTATTTCTAATGCTGATGTGGTTTTATTAGTATTAGATGGCGCAAAACCAATTGATGAAGAAGATGCCTCTTTACTTAATACGGTGCCTAAGGATAAAACCATTATTTTTGTTAATAAAAATGATTCCTTAATTGAGCAACAAATTGCCACCGATTTACCCATCGTTTTTGGCAATACTAAAGAGCTAAACGGGTTAGATGAGCTTAAGAATAAACTGATTGAATATTTTGATATTAATAATATAAATAAAGATTTAACATACTTATCTAATGCAAGACAAACAGATCTTATAAATAAAGCGTCTACAGCATTAAGGGATGGCTTAAAAAACTTAGATGACGGCATACCTGTTGATATGATTGAAAGTAATTTAAAAAGTTGCTTTGATTATTTAGGCCAAATTATTGGCGATACTTATGATGAGGCTGTTATTGACAGATTATTCCAAGATTTTTGTGTTGGAAAGTAGGGGAGGTGAGTGTATGAATTACGATATTATAGTAGTAGGGGCAGGCCACGCTGGGTGTGAGGCTGCTCATATTAGTGCCTTTATGGGCCATAAAACCTTACTTTTAACATCAAATATTGCTAATTTAGCGGATATGCCTTGTAATCCCTCAATTGGGGGAAGTGCTAAGGGTATTATAGTTAGAGAAATAGATGCTTTAGGTGGCTTAATGGGTAAAGTGGCCGATCGTTCCCATTTTCAAATTAAAATGTTAAACAATTCTAAAGGGCCTGCTGTAAGATCATTAAGAGCCCAAGCTGATAAAAGAATTTACCCTCAAGTGATGCGTAAATATTTAGATGAAACCCCTAATTTAGAACTCCGGCAAGGAATGGTAGAGGACCTTATTATTGAAAATGCCAAAGTTTGTGGCGTAATTCTTGATGATGGTACAAAAATAAATAGTAAAGCTGTTATATTAACAACCGGAACCTATTTGAATGCCAATATATTAATTGGTAGTGAAAATACGCCAAGTGGTCCACATGGGGAAAAAAGAAGTAACAATTTATCTTTTAAACTTAAGGAGTTAGGCTTTAACATTAAAAGGCTCAAGACAGGAACTCCTCAACGTATCAAGGCCTCTAGTATAGATTTTAGTAAATTAAAACCCGAGCTAGGTGATGATGAAAATTGGACTTTTTCTTTTGATAATGGGCCATTATATGATAAAAATGACCAACAAAAATGTTATTTAGTATACACCAATGCTAAAACTCATCAAATAATAAAAGATAATCTTAAAAAAAGTGCCATGTATGGAGGCTATGCCACAGGTGTTGGACCTAGGTATTGTCCGTCTATAGAAGATAAAATAGTGCGTTTTGCTGATAAAGAAAGACATCAATTATTTTTAGAGCCGGAAAGTCTTTATTATGATGAATGGTATCTTCAAGGCTTTTCAACCTCTATGCCTCGGGATGTTCAAGAAGAAATGGTTCATTCTTTAGATGGGTTAGAAAATGCTATAATATCGAAATATGCTTATGCAATAGAATATGATGCTATAGATCCTATGCAAATTAATGCGTCATTAGAAACAAAAGTAATTACAAATCTTTTTACTGCTGGGCAAATTAATGGGACATCAGGCTATGAAGAAGCGGCCGGACAAGGCTTAATCGCGGGTATAAATGCCTCTTTAAAACTGGAAAATAAAGAACCTTTAATATTAAAAAGATCAAGTGCTTATATAGGAGTATTAATAGACGATTTAGTGCTTAAAGGTATAACCGATCCCTATCGTATGTTAACTTCTCGGGCCGAATTTAGACTCCTTCTTCGTCACGATAATGCTGATATTAGACTTACACCTTTAGCTTATGAAAAAGGCGCGATAGCTGAAGAAAAATATACAAGATTAAAAGATAAACTTACAAATATTGCTAGATTAAAAGAAGTTTTAAAAACTAATCATCTTAAAATAACTCCTGAAACGAAAAAGTTTTTAGAGGATAATAATATTAGTGTTCCCGCGGGTAACTATAGTTATGATATTCTTTTGAAGCGTCCAGAGTTTAATATGAAGATAGTCGAAAGATTTCTTGATTTAAGTGCTTTTAATGAAGATGTAAAAAATCAAGTCGAGATTGAATATAAATATGAGGGATATATTAAAAATGCTTTAAAAGAAAAAGAAAAGCTTGATAAAATGGAAGAAAAGAAAATTCCTGGTGATATAGATTATAATAAAATTAAAAATATGGCTAGTGAAGCAAGGCAAAAATTAAGCATAATTAGACCTCTTACGATTGCAGGTGCTTCGCGAATAAGTGGGGTAAATCCAACGGACATAAGTATTTTATTAATATATTTAAAAAAAGAGTATGGTAAAAAATGAAAATAGAAGAATTTAAAGTAGAATTAGCTAAATTAAATGTAAACATAACAACGAAGCAAGAAGAACTTTTAGAAGAATATTATAATTTTTTGGTTGACTATAATGCGCATACTAATCTCACTGCAATAACGCAAAAAGAAGATGTTTATTTAAAGCATTTTTATGATAGTTTGACTATTGTTAAAGCTGTAAGCCTTGATAATCAATCTTTAATTGACGTTGGAACAGGCGCAGGCTTCCCAGGAGTAGTATTAAAAATAATATTTCCTAGTCTTAAAGTTACGCTTTTGGATAGTAATAATAAAAAGATAGCATTTTTACAAGAACTTATTACAAAGTTAAATTTACAAGATATTGAAGCGGTTAACAGCAGGGCAGAAGACTTTGCTAAGACGCATTATGGCAAGTTTGATATATGTGTATCACGAGCTGTTGCCTTTATTGATATTATATCTTCATTAACACTTCCATTAATAAAAAAAGATGGTGTTGTCATATTAATGAAAGGCTCTTTTATAGAGGAACATAAAGTTTTAATAGACCATCAAAAAGAATTAGGCATAAAATCCTATGACGTAGTTAAATTTACACTCCCTCATACAGAAGATGAACGTAATTTAGTACTGTTAAAACGTGATGATCCACTTAATATACTTGATTATAATACTATTTTAAAAAGACATAAAAGATGGGTTAAAAAATAATTTTGCTAAAGCCGGGAAATAATCTCGGTTTTTAATTTCCCAGGAAAATTTCTGTTGGGAAATGACATAATTTAATTGCAAAATAAATAAATATAAGTTATTATAGTTATAGTAGAAAAAGGGGCTCGAAGTAATGGATTTTGAATCTAGTGTTTTACAAGTTGCTGTCGAAGATATCATTCCCAATCGTTTTCAACCACGATTGGTTTTTGAGGATAATTCATTGCAAGAGTTATCTGATTCGATAAAGCAACATGGCATAATACAACCTTTGGTGCTTAGAAAAGTAGGCGATAAGTATGAAATTATCGCTGGAGAAAGAAGATATAAAGCCGCGACGATGGCGGGATTAGCTACAGTTCCCGCGGTTATATCTAGAGCGGATGATAAAACAAGTGCGGAGGCTGCTATCGTGGAAAATGTACAAAGAAAAGACTTAACGGCTATTGAAGAAGCTAAATCATATAAGGCATTATTAGATCAAGGGTATATGTCCCAAGATCAATTAGCACGAAAAATGGGCTTATCTCAAAGTGCTATTTCTAATAAACTTCGATTATTAACTTTGCCCGAGGAAGTTCAAAAAGCTGTTATGGATAATAAAATTTCGGAAAGACACGCGAGAAGTTTATTAAAAATAAAAGATGTTGATGAACAACTAAATCTTATGAAAAGGATAATCACGGAAAGATTAACCGTAAGACAATTAGATGATATTATAAAAGATACCCATCCTAATGGTGTGCAAAATATTAATATTGAAGAAGTTAGAGGTCAAGCAGAAGATATTAAACCTTTAGGCATCCCGGCTGCTATTCAAAAACCGACTAATCAAAATTCCTTTCAACAAGGGGCAATTAATTTAGGCCAAAGACAACAAAATAGATTCTTTAATAATTTGGAAGCTGAATCTGCAAATATGGAAATGACGGAAGCTATTAACCCTTTTGATGGTTTTCAAAATAATGATTCGCCATTTGCTAATACTACTGGTGTTGATACGCAAGTAAATAAAGCGGATAAAATAGAAGAACAAAAAGATATTACTTTTTCTAGTGCGCCTGAGCAAATCCTTGGTGGTACGATTGATGTATCAAGTAATACAGAAAATTTAGCTAGTGAAAATAAACCAGAAATCGGTCCAAGTGATATACCTAAAATAGATAGTAATGCCGTTATAAAACCGCAAAGTAATCCTATAGATTCTTTTTCGAATATCTTTAATAATATAAAAAATGATGAAGAAGATATAAGCGAGCCGGCAAATAGTGATAATAACCCATTTAAAAATGTACCACCAACTGAAAAGGTAGATCCAATAGATTTAATTGTTGAACCAGAACAAGAATCTTCTGCCGAAGAAAATACAGAAATAGCTACGGATACTGTAGAAACACCACAAGAAGATGTCGAGTTTTTAGATAGTCTTGATTTCGAGCCTCCTAAAAAAGAAACAAATAATGATAGCGCTATCGAGCAAATTAATTCTTTGGTCGACAAGTTAAAAAGTGAAAATGTTCCTATAAACATCGCTAAAAATGATTTAGGAGATCAAGTAATAATTGCTATAACAATAAAGAAAGCCTCAGAAAATTGAGACTTTTTTAATACTTATTTTTCTACAACTTCAATATTATACGCCGGCTCACTACCTCTTAAATAATAAAACATATTCATCTTACTACTATCAGTAGTAGGAGTTCCATCTACGGCGTTTAAAGGCATTCCTACAACATTATCAGGCATTTCATACCAAGGACTTTCTTTAGGATTAAATGACTCAATGGTATCAACCCATGCGTTTTTAACTTCTAAGCCTAAAGCTACTGGAAGAGCTGAATTGTCATCATAACCTGCCCAAGACACCATTAAGATATCAGGATTATAGCCTACTACCCAATAATCAGTATCAGTTGTTCCAGTTTTAACGGCATATTTTCTTGTTAATTTAGCAGCTACATTTATCCCCGTAGGAACATTATAATCAATAAAAGCAGATTTAACAGGACTAGTTAGTAATTCATTTAAGATGTATACATAATTAGGATTTAAAACTAAATCATAGTCCGGTTCATATTCATATAAGATATCACCTTGTTCATTTTCAACCTTGGTGATAAAATGAATATTTCTTCTATATCCTCCGCTTGCAAAAGTAGTATAACCCCTTGCAAAATCAATTAAATTTATTTCGCTTGTTCCTAAAGCTAAAGAAGCAACCGGTTTTAAATTAGCTTCAATACCACATAATTTAGCGGTATTTATTAATTCATCAACCCCCAAAAACAAATTTGTTTTAACTGCATAAATATTATCGGAATAAGCTATAGCGGCAGCCATAGTGATTTCTTTATTGCCATAAACATTGCCATAATTTTTCGGTGAATAAGTTTGTCCCTCGCCAAGATTAAAGGTTGTCTCTTGCGATAGAAAAGTAGAAGAAGAAGTCATATTATTTGCAAGAGCGGTGTAGTAAAGAAAGGGTTTCATGGTAGAACCTACTTGTCTTTTAGAGTATAAAGCTCGATTATATTCACTTAATTTATAATCACGACCGCCACTTAAAGCCATAACCGACCCATCATGAGGATTAATAATAACCCCTGCTGTTTGCAATTTATCATCGGTTATATTTTTATCAACTCCCTCTTCTAAATACCTTTGCATATCTAAATCTAATGTGGTATATACTTTTAGATTGCCTGAATGAATTAGTTCATCAGAAATACCGGGTATTTCCTCCAGTTCTTGTTTAACAGCTTGTTGATAATACATTAAAGTTTTTAAATCATTATCTGAATAAGAAGCATAAATAGGAATATTATCTTTAAACAAACTAGCATAATCATTTTCACTTATTTTATTATTTTTATACATAGTTAAAGCTACTATTTTGGCTCTTTTAATAGCATTTTCATAATTATTAACCGGATTATAGTTAGTAGGATTTTTAGGTATTCCTGCAAGGATTAAGCACTGTTCAAGAGTTAAATCTATAGGCTCTTTATTAAAATAGTAATGAGCAGCATCATATATACCATAACATCCTTGACCATAGTTAATCGTATTAAGATAGGCTTCAAGAATCGTATCTTTATCATAATGAACTTCAAGATTAAGTGTCATGAGAGCTTCTTTTATTTTTCGTGACCAAGTTTGATCAAACTCTAAATAAGCATTTTTTACATATTGCTGTGATATTGTACTAGCTCCTTCGGTTATATGCCCATTTTTTATATTAGTAAACATAGCTTTTATAATTCTTAGATAGTCAAAGCCATTATGATTATAAAAGTTTTTATCTTCAACTGATATTACGGCGTCTTTCATATAAGAAGATATTTCATCTAAAGTAACCCATTTACTTTGGGCACTTCCTTGATAAACAAGGTCTTCATTTTTATCATATAAGCTATATGTTCCAATAGTAGTAAGCTTAATAGGTTCAGATAAATAAGCATGAGTATATAGGGCTATTATTATAATGACAACAGAAAGAAAACAAAAAATTCCTATTTTGGTAAGTTCTCTAAGAATTTTCAATGATATTCACCCTATATTAGTATTAATTTTTTTATTAAAATTATAAGTATATTTAAGTTCTTTTCTTAGATAAAGGGGCTTATAAAAAAATTTTTTGCTTAAATTGTCAAAAAAAACTTTATTTTTATACAAGGTATGCTATAATGTTCTAGAAAAAAACAACGAGGTAGGCTTTTTTAAAAAAGGTGGTTAAGCAATGAAAGAAAAAATAGGGCAATTAATTAAAGATAAACTTCTTTCTCTTAATATTGAATGTGAAGATATATCCGTTGAAGTACCTAAAAATAAAGATAATGGTGACTATAGCTCTAATATTGCTATGAAACTAGCTAAAAATCTTCATCGAAGTCCTATGGATATTGCCAAAGACATAATAAATAATATGGAAGATGAAGAAATAACCAAGATTGAAGCGTTAGCCCCGGGATTTATTAATTTTTATGTAAAAAAAGACTATTTAACAGATAATATAAATAATGTTTTAAATTTAAATGATAAATATGGCTCTTCAAATATTGGCAAAGGGCAAAAAATAAATATTGAATTTGTTTCAGCCAATCCCACGGGAATACTACATATGGGTAATGCCCGTGGCGGAGCATATGGGGATTCTTTAGCAAGAATAATGACATTCTGTGGTTATGATGTTACTAAAGAATATTATTTAAATGATGCAGGTGTTCAAATAACCAAATTGGCAAAATCCATTTATAGTAGATATTTAGATTTATGCGGTGTGGAAAATACCTTTCCGGAAAATGGGTATCCGGGTCAAGAAATTAAAGATATTGCTAAAATAATTTATGAAGAAAATAAAGAACGTCTTGTAGATAATGATTTAGAGCCTTTTAAAAAATATGGCATAGATTATTTAACAAAACAAATTTTTAAAGATTTAAAAGAGTATCGCATTGAATATGATGTAGTTACTTCTGAAAAATCTATATATGAAAAACATCCTATTCAAGATGTTTTAGATAATATAGCTAAAAATGGTTATTTATATCAAAAAGATGGGGCAACTTGGTTTAAAAGTAGTGAAATATATGATGATAAAGATCATGTTTTTATCAAAGCTGATGGTACTTATACCTATGTAGTTCCCGATATTCCTTATCATATGGACAAGTTAGATCGGGGATATCAAAAAGTTATAGATGTTTTAGGAACCGATCATCACGGGTATGTTGCAAGGCTTAAAAGTGCTGTTAAAGCTGTTGGTTACGATGATAGTAAAATCGAGGTAAAACTCTTGCAACTCGTGCGTATTGTTAATAATGGTGAAGCCATGGCAATGCATAAAAGATCAGGTAATGTCGTAACTCTTAAAGATTTAATAGATGAAGTTGGTGTTAATGCAGCACGGTATTATTTTTCTAAATATTCACTTGATACCCAAATGGATTTTGATATCGGTCTTGCTAAGTCAAAATCAAATGATAACCCAGTTTATTACGTCAGCTATGCTTATGCCCGTATTTGTTCTATATTAAATAAATACCCAGAAATACCAAAAAAAGAAAAATACACTTGCATTAATGAGGAATCTGCATATAATGTTTTAGCAAGCATATATAAGTTTAAAGAAGTATGTGAAAATGCTTGTCAAAAAGAAATGCCTCATTTAATTACAAATTATGTGTATGAACTGGCATCATTGTTCCATACTTATTATGAGAAGTGTCGGGTAATTAGTGAAGATGAGCAAAAAACAATTGAAAATTTAAATTTAATTAAAGCTGTAAAAATAACGTTATACAATGCCCTTAATTTAATAGGGGTAGTACCAGATGAAAGGATGTAATACTATGGAATTAAAAAAATTAACGCAAGAAGAATTAGAACAAATGACTTATGGAGAAATAACAGAACTAATTTTAAGTGAAAAAGGCAATAAGATGAAAATTGTCGACATTTTCAAGAAGATATGTACTTTATTAAAAATGTCAGATCAAGAATTTGAAGCCAAAATTGCTGATTTCTTTGAATTAGTATCAACAGATAAAAAGTTTATTATTCTTGATAAAGGATATTGTGATTTACGGAAGAAGCATACTCCGAAAGTCGTTATTGAAGATGAAGATTCAGATGACGTTGAAATTGATGTTGATGAAGAAGAAATGGCTGATGAAGATAAAGGCATAGAGGAAGATCAAGATGATATCTTTTATGATAATACTACTGATGAGGATGATACTTCTGAAGAAGATGATGAATTAAGCGATTTCCTTATCGTGGATGATGATGAAGAAGCAGGTATGTAAATACTTGTTTTTTTGACACTTTCTTAATATAATTAGTTTGAATTAGATGGGATGTGAAAACATGTTTGAAAGACTTGATGCAATGGATGCAAAATATGAAGAACTTTTAAATAAACAAAGTAGCAATGAAGTATTAAATGATTATAATTTGTTAAAAGATATATCTAAAGAAAAGGCTGATTTAGAAGATACAGTTATGAGTTATCGTAGATATAAACAAATTCTTAAAAATATTGAGGAAACTAAAGAAATGGAAAATGATCCTGAGTTTGCCGAAATTGCCAAAGAAGAATTAGAAAATTTAGAAACGGAAAAAGATAAAGTTTATCATGAACTTGAACTAGCTCTTGTTCCTAAAGATGAAAATGACGGTAAAAACGTTATTATGGAAATAAGAGGCGCAGCAGGGGGCGATGAAGCTAATATCTTTGCAGGGGACTTATTTAGAATGTATTCTTATTATGCTGAGAAAAACGGTTGGAAAGTTGAAGTTACGCATAGTATTGAAGGCGAAGCTGGAGGCTTTTCGCAAATTGAATGTATGATTAAAGGTAATAATGTATATTCTTTATTAAAATATGAAAGCGGATCTCATCGTGTTCAAAGAGTGCCAGAAACCGAAAGCCAAGGACGGGTACATACTTCCACCGCGACCGTTTTAGTAATTCCTGAGGTAGAAAACGTTAATATTGATATTAATGAAAGCGATTTAAAAATAGATGTATATCATTCTTCGGGAGCCGGAGGCCAATCAGTTAATACTGCCAATTCTGCTGTCCGTATAACTCATATCCCTACAGGAGTAGTTGTTACCTGTCAAAATGAAAGAAGTCAATTAAAGAATAAAGAACAAGCAATGAAACTTCTTAAAGTTAAAATTAATAATGAACTGCAAGAAAAACAAATGGCTGAAAATGCTATGGAAAGAAAGACCAAAATAGGTACGGGAGATCGTAGTGAGAAAATTCGTACTTATAATTATCCTCAAAATAGAGTTACGGATCATCGGATTAACTTTTCTATTATGGAACTTGACCGGGTAATGGATGGTTATTTAGATCCTATTATAGAAGCATTAGTAAATGAAGATATGCGTCTTAAACTTGCAGGAGTAAAAAGTGAATAACTTTGATAGGGACTTGATATGTAAGTATATCCCTCTTGATAAACAAGAAGAAGCCTTTAAAAAGTTAGAAAGCGGTTATCCTGTCCAATATATTATTGGCAATGTTGATTTTTGTGGCAATATTATCGATGTTAATGAAAATGTTTTAATACCTCGCTTTGAAACTGAATACTTAGTAGAAAATTTATTATTTTATTTACGTAGGTATGAATATAATAATCCCAAAGTCTTAGAGGTTGGCACTGGTTCAGGCTGTATTTCTATAGCCTTAGCTAAAGAGTTTAACTGTAGTATAGATGCCATAGATATTAGTAAAAAAGCTATTGAGGTTGCTATGCATAATGCTAAGAAAAATAATACGTCTATCAATTTTATTTGCGAAGATATTGCTAAATATCAAACTCGCCATAAATATAATGTTTTAGTAGCTAATCCTCCCTATGTAGCGCTTCATGAAGAAGTAGATCCTAAAACAAAGTATGAACCCCATAATGCTATATTTGCTAAGGAAAAGGGGTTGTATTTTTATAATATTATTCTTGATAAAGCTAGAGATTTACTAACCAGTAAAAACATTATTGCTTTTGAAATAGGCAAAGACCAAGCCCAAAAGATTACTGATAAGGCTTTATCTATATATCCCAAGGCTAATATCATTGTTAGAAAAGACTTAAATAACTTTGATCGCTATTTATTTATAATTAATGAATAAAAATTGCTATAGCATAACATAATTAAGTTGGTGAAATTATGAAAAAAGCTATAGTATTTTTATTTGGTATTATGGTAGTAGTTTTATCTTTTACATTTAAAGAAAATCAATTAATTATTCCTAAAGAAAATATTCGTTTTAGAATAATAGCTAATTCGAATACCTTGGCTGATCAAAGGTTAAAATTAAAAGTTAATAGTGTTATCTTACCGGAAATTCAAAACTTAATGAATAACTCAAGTTCAATAGAAGCTAGTAGAGAAAATATTGCTAAAGCCATACCTATGCTTAGTCAAGAAATTAGTAAATATACAACCGACTTTAATATTTCTTTTGGCGCTAATTATTTCCCTGAAAAAGAGTTAAAAGGCATAACTTATAGTGCCGGAGAATATGAATCACTTGTTATTACTTTAGGCCAAGGTAGTGGCGATAACTGGTGGTGTGTAATGTTTCCGCCTTTATGTCTTTTAGAGGCTAAAGAGTCTGATTTAGATGATGTTACATATACATCTTATATTAAAACTATCATAAATAAATATTTATAAAATATAATGTAGTATGAATATATTATTTCTTATATTAATTGGCTTTTCTTTATCAATGGACACTTTTTCTTTAGCTATCAACATTGGTACATATAATCATTCGAAGAAAGATAATATAACATATTCCTTAATAGTTGGGCTATGTCATTTAATTTTGCCAATAATTGGCGCTTATCTTGGTTCTTATCTTATTAATATCATCGCAATAAAAATTAGTACTTTGCTATTTTTTGTCTTTTTATTTATTGGTATAGAAATGTTTTTATCACTAATATCTAAAGAAGAAAAAAACTTAGAATTAAATAGCTTAAATAAAATTATTTATGCTTTTTCAGTTAGTCTTGATAGTTTAACTGTAGGTCTAATTCTTAAATCAATGGGTTCAATATGGATTTTGGGACCAATTATCTTTGCTCTAGAAGCAACATTTTTTACGTATCTTGGCCTAACTGTAGGTAAGCTTTCATACCAAAAAATGGGTGTTAAAGCCAGGATTGCTGGTCTTGTTATAATTCTCTTTCTTGCTGCTTTACAACTGATAAAGTAAATAATTGACTAATATAAGAAAAATTCATATAATAAAAATGAAATTAATAGATATTTATGGGGATATAGGCAAATCTTAATCCCCTTTAAGATAAGGTGAAAAAATGAAATTGATTAAAATCGTGGGTGGCAATACCCTTCATGGTCAAATCCATATAGGGGGTGCCAAAAACAGTGCCGTAGCGCTTATCCCTGCGGCAATTTTAGCAACGGGTGTAAGTAAATTATATAATGTCCCAAATATATCTGATCGGGATGCATTATTTGATATAATGAAAGAATTAAATGTTGATGTAAAAATGGAAGATTCAGTTGTTACAATTGATTCAACCAATATTGAAAATAAAACAATTAGTGAATTTCTATCTAAAAGATTAAGAGCTTCTTATTATTTTATGGGTATTTTACTAGGTAAATATAAGCATGTTGAGATGTATTTTCCGGGTGGATGTAACATCGGCTCAAGACCAATTGATTTGCATTTAAAGGGCTTTGAGGCTTTAGGAGCTACAATCACTCATATTGAGGATACTCACAAATATATTTTGGACGCTGAAAAATTAACCGGAGCGCATATAAAACTTGATTTTGCTTCCGTGGGGGCTACGATTAATATTATGTTTGCTGCGTCTTTAGCCGAAGGCACTACTGTAATTGAAAATGCTGCCAAAGAAATTGAAATTGTTAATATTGCTGATTTCTTAAATAAAATGGGGGCTAAAATTACTGGTGCTGGCACTTCGGAGATAACTATTGAAGGTGTTAAAGAACTTAAGCCTACGCAAATAGAAGTAATGCCTGATCGCATTGAAGCGGGAACATATTTAATCATGGGTGCTCTTTTAGGCGATAATCTTGAAGTTTGTGGTATCGACCCAAGTCATATAACAGCTTTATTAGATAAACTTAAGGAAATGGGTGTAAATTACCAAATTAAAGAAAATTCCATTATTATTAATAAAACTGCTGACCTTAAAGCTATTAATGTTACTAGTTTAGTATATCCTGGCTTCCCAACCGACTTAGGCCAACCAATGTCTGTCTTGCTTACTCAAGCTAAGGGAGTATCCCTTTTTGAAGAGACTATCTGGGAAAATAGAATGCAACACGTTGAATATTTAAATAAGATGGGGGCAAATATTGTTCTTAAAGATAATGCTCATGCCCTTATAACCGGCCCCACTAAACTAAAGGGAGCGCCTATTAACGCTACTGATCTTCGAGGAGGAGCAGCCTTAGTTACCGCGGGATTAATCGCCGAAGGAACAACAACAGTATCAAATATTGAATATATCTTAAGAGGGTATGAAAATATCATCAATAAACTTAAAAATGCAGGGGCTAATATTGAAATAATTGAAACCGAAGAATAATCCTTAATTATTTACATACACTTTAGTAAGGTGAAATATGAGAAAAAGATATAAACTATTAATTATAATTTTTATATCTTTTATTTTGGTCTTAGTTATCTATTTACTTTGTTATAAGCCCAAATATACTTATCTTTTTATTGGAGCTAATTATAACAATTTATCAACATATGATTTTAATGACCAGTTAAAGTATAATTTAAAAGACCAAAATATTGTTTATAAGGAAATTCTAGAACCTTTTATTATTGATGAATATCGTGAAATGCTAGTAAATAATAAACATAATATTAATTATTATTTAAAAAATGCTAATTTAATAGTTATAAGTATTGGTACTAATGAACTTACTAATTATAAAGATTTAGACTCTTCGATTATAATTGAATATTTAAATAATATGTATCAGTTTTTATGTCAAGTAAGGCAGTTAAATCATAATGATATATTTTTAATCAATTTATATAGTAGTGATTATAAACTCATAAATCAAAAAATCAAGAAATATACTACAGAATTACGTATTCATTATATTGATGAAAATGTAGTAGGTTTAAATAATAGTTTTTATATAAAAGATGATATGTATTTAAATAATAAAGGTCATGAAAATATAAGTAAGTATATCTTAAGTAAAATTTAGTTGCCAAGAAGAAAAAATATGATATAATATCTAGGAAACAAAGAAACTATGCCAATAATTTGGTATGGGAAGGAGGATGCTAAATGAGAGCAAATATTCATCCGGAATTAAAAGATGCTACCGTTACTTGTGTATGTGGGGCAACATTTAAAACTAAATCAACAAAAGAAAAAATTAATGTTGAAGTTTGTAGTGAATGTCATCCATTTTATACAGGAACTCAAGGTAAAGTTAAGAAAACTGGTAACATTGAGAAATTTAACCGTAAATATGGACTTAATGAAAAGCAAAAAGCAGAATAGTTTTTTGTTTTTTTGATTTATAATATAAGTATAGAAAGAGGCTATTTATGAAAATATTTATTGGAACTGATCATAGAGCAAATGTTATAGAACCTGATTTAGTAGCATATCTTCGCAGTAATGGACTTGAGGTAATAACATCAGAACTTGCTCATAATCCTAATGATGACTTTCCTGACTTTGCTTTTGATGTATGCAAAAATGTTGTTAATAATATTGGTAGTATTGGCATTTTACTTTGCGGTACGGGGATTGGAATGAGTATCGCGGCAAACAAAGTCAAAGGCATTATGGCGGCAAGATGTACAGATGTTGATGATGCCTTTTATGCAAGACAACATAATGCGGCTAATGTTATATGTTTGGGAATGGACAAACCTTTAGATGAAATAAAAGATATAATTGATACCTTTATAAATACTAAGACCGCGAGTGAAGCAAGATATTTAAATCGTGTAGATAAAATCATAAGATATGAGAAAGGTGCATATAATGAGTTATAAGATATATATTTATATCTTAATGCTACTTTTATCAGCTTTTGCTTTAAGCGGAGTTAATTTTGACCATATAATTAAATCGCGTTATAAAAATGAAGCTCGTGTCTTAGCCTTTTTGCTGATATTAAGTTTAGCATATGCATCATCAACGTTTATCATTAATATTATCGAAGCAATATAAAGGAGCATATGAAGAATAAAATACTGTTAGAAATTATAATTGTATTAAGTGTAGTTTATGCCGGAGTAAGAAGTTTTAAAAAAGAAACTTCTTTTTTTTATCATGAGGACAGTCCTACTGTTAAAGTTAAAGATACGCAAGATAATCAAATTGATACTTATCCCATTGAAGAATATGTTTTAGGCGTAGTGGCAGGTGAAATGCCCGCGTCATTTGATGAAGAAGCTTTAAAAGCTCAAGCTATTGCTGCTCGAACCTTTGCTTATTATATGATTTCAATATCTAATAACGAATATGACTTAACCAATGACACTACTAGTCAAGTCCATATAACTAATGAGCAAATGAAAGCTAATTGGCAAGATGACTATGATTTTTATTTAAAGAAACTTGAAGATGTAGTAAAAGAAACGAAAGATATGGTTATGACCTATGATGGAGAAGTTATTGCGTCTTTCTACTATTCTATGAGTAATGGATATACTGAAGATGCCCAAGAAGTATTTGGCATACAAAAAGATTATTTAACAATGGTGGCTTCCGAGGAAGATACTAGTAATGATAATTACGAAGTCGTAAGCGTTATAAGTAAAGAAGAATTCTGCGAAAAGTTAGGTATTAGCTGTGATGATATTATAATCAGTGATATTAAGTTAACCCCATCGCAAAGAGTTTCTTCATTAAATATAAATAATCAAGTATATACAGGAACCGAAATAAGAGCATTATTAAACTTACGTTCCACCGATTTTACGATAACGCCCTTAGATAATGAGGTTTCTATAACTACTAAAGGCTTTGGACATGGCGTAGGCATGAGTCAATATGGCGCTGAAATGATGGCTGAAGAGGGCTATTCTTATAAAGATATTTTAAAACATTACTACCAAAATGTGGAAATAACCGATATAAAAGAATTAACGAAAACTTAACAAGTATAAAATGTTTTTATTCATCCATACTCTATTATAGGAGGAAAGATGAAAAAGAAAAGATTAAAGAAATTAGTATTGCCAATATTATATGTTATGATAATTGCTGTTTCATTTATTGCCATAGCAGGAGTTAATAGTTTATTAGCCAAAACTCCAGAGGACTATAATTATTCACAATCAATACTTACAAACGAAACGCAAAGTGTCGAAAAAGAGCAAGAAGAATTAAAAATAGTTAAACCTTATACATCAGATCAAGTTAAAATAAGCACATCATATTACAGTAAAGATGCTGATGAGGCCAAACAAGAATCTTCATTAATTTACTATGAAAAAACCTATATGCCTTCTACCGGAATAATATATACTTCTGATGAAGTCTTTGACGTTGTAGCAGCTTTAGACGGCGAAGTAAAAAGTGTAAAAAATGATGCTCTTCTTGGAACGGTAGTAGAAATATCTCATAATACTAATCTTACAACTATTTATTATTCTTTAAAAAATGTATCTTTATCACAAGGAGATCATGTAACTTCAGGAACTAAAATAGGTAATAGTTCTCCTAACAAATTAGTCCAAAATCCATCTCTTTTATTTGAAGTTTATTATCAAGGCAAATCAATGGATCCTGAAAAATTCTATGAAACATTACCAAAAGACTTACAATAATATTTTATATCTTAGAAATAACCAAATTACTATTAAGGATAATAATAACTATTATGAAGAAACATTGAGTAATAAAGCTTTAAATAAGGGGTATATTCAAAATAAAGAAACATTTATAAAGGAATTTATAAAGATATTAAAAAAAAGCCATTTAAATAAATTTCTTTGGAATAAAAGCTTACTAATTATTACCGACTTTATATATACTCATAATGAAAAAAGAGTATTAAGAGAAACTTTTAAAGAAATTGGGTATAAAGAAATAGATATTAAACCACTTGAAAGTATATTAAATATTAATAAAGAAGATTATTATTTAGTAAATAGTGATATTTTAAGACTATTATATGTAGATGAATTTAATCGAATTGGTAGTTTAGATATTAATACGAAGATATTATCGTCAAGCGAAATAATGCTGTTAATAAAAAATAGATGTCATAAGAAAAGATTATATCTTATCAATCAAAATGATAGTTTAATATCCTTAATTGATAAATTAAAAATAGATTATTACTATTATGCAAAAAATCAACAATTTTTTTAAATAATTTCTTTCTTGATTTTATAGTATTTAGCCTTTAAATAGCCCGAATTATGTCGCTTTTTGGCATACGAATTAGTTTGAACACCGTCTTAGAGTGTGTTAAATTTAAATCATGAAAAGAGGTGTTATGAAGTGAAAGGAAAGGTTAAATGGTTTAATAACGAGAAAGGATATGGATTTATAGAATCTGGTAATTTGGCTGACATCTTTGTTCATTATTCAGTTATTAAAAAAGATGGTTATAAAACATTATCCGAGGGAGATATTGTTAATTTTAAACTTATAGAAACTCCAAAGGGATTACAAGCTCAAGATGTTGAAACCTTACAATTAACTACTGTATAGTAGTTTTTTTTCTTATTTAATGTTAAAATATTTATAGGAGATGATATAATGAAAACTAACATACGCGGTGATAAGGTTGAAGTCACAAAATCAATTAAGGAGTATATAGAACAAAAGCTTGCTAAACTTGATAAGTATTTTGCTAATGCTGATAGTTTAGTATATTCAGTTGTTATTAGGGTTAAAAATGGTAAGCAAACTGTTGAGGTAACAGTTCCTACTTCGCGTTTTACTTTAAGAGCCGAAGAAAGTCATGATGATTTATATGCTGCTGTTGATTTAATTATAGATAAATTAGAAAGAATGATACGTAAGAATAAGACTAAACTTGCAAAACAATATCGTAATATTCCCGCTTTTGAAATGAACTTTGATTTTGAAGTAGAAGAAGATACTAGTGAAGAAGAAGAGAAAAACGTTATTGTTAAAAGAAAAAATATTGATACTAAACCAATGAGTGAAGAAGAAGCTGTATTACAAATGAAATTATTAAATCATGACTTCTTTGTCTTTAAAAATATTGATGAAGAATGTGTATCAGTTATTTATACTAGAAAAGACGCAAGTTTAGGTATTATCAACGTTAAGTAATTTTTAAGTATATTCAAGGAGAACTTTTAAGATGGATGAAAAAGAGTTTATTAAAGAACCTTTAGAGGATGAAACGGGAACGGAAGTAGTAGATGATTTTGCCCAAAATATTCCTGGAACAGCTCCTTCGTTTGATACTATGACCGAAGAAGAGTTACGTCAAACAGAGGTTGGAATAGATAATAAGAATGATAATGATGACGAAGATACCTATAAAGCAACGTCTATTAATAATATAAATAATTATGATAATGAGAAGAAGTCCTAATTTGGGACTTTTTTAATGTTATTTTACGGTGGGTATGTTATAATAGTTTGTGAGGTGCAAGATGAAATTTATTAAAAAATTATTTGATTCAGAGTATAAAGAGTTATGTCGTTTTGATAAATTAGCAGATCAAATTATAGCTTTAGAGCCAGAAATGGCTAAACTCAAAGATGAAGACTTTGCTAAGAAAACCGAAGAATATAGAAAGTTGGTTGCTGAAGGCACTGCTCTTGATGACATTTTAATTGAAGCAATGGCTTTAGCAAGAGAAGCTTGTTATCGTGGCATTGGCGAAAAACCTTATAAAGTGCAAGTAATTGGGGCTTTAGCTATTTATTTTGGTAATATAGCAGAGATGAAAACTGGCGAAGGTAAAACTTTAACAACTGTTCTACCGGCTTATGTTGAATCTTTATCTGGTAAGGGTGTCCACGTTGTAACTACTAATGAATACTTATCCCAAAGAAATGCAGAATGGATGGGACCTATATATAATTTATTAGGCGTTACGGTAGGCGTTAATTTACGTGAACTATCTGCTAAACAAAAGCAAGAAGTATATAATGCTGATATTACTTACTCCACTAATAATGAAATAGGCTTTGATTATCTAAGAGATAATATGGTTGTCCAAAAAGAAGATCGCGTTCAAAGACCCCTTAACTTTTGTATCATAGATGAAGTTGACTCTATTTTAATTGATGAAGCAAGAACACCACTTATTATAAGTGGCGGAAAAAGCCAATCTAAAAATTTATATACGGAAGCTAATAGGGCTGTTCAAAGGTTAAAAGCCGATGATGATTATACCGTAGATGCTAAAACCAAATCCGTTTCATTAACAGAAGAGGGTAGCAAAAAAATAGAGAAAATTCTTAATATACCTAATCTTTATGATATTGATAATACTGTTATGGTCCATCATTTAAACCAAGCTTTAAAAGCAAATTATGCTTATGCAAAAGATGTTGATTATGTAGTAGAAAATGGCGAAGTTATAATAGTGGATCAATTTACGGGTCGTTTAATGCATGGTCGTCAATATTCTGATGGCTTACATCAAGCAATTGAAGCTAAAGAAGGCGTAGAAATAAATGAAGAAACAAGAACAATGGCTACAATAACCTTCCAAAACTTATTTAGAATGTATAATAGACTTTCTGGTATGACCGGTACGGCAAAGACGGAAGAAGAAGAATTTCGTGAAATTTATAATATGTATGTTATCCAAATCCCTACGAATAAACCAGTTATAAGAGAAGATTTAGTAGACTTAGTATATCCTACAGAAAAAGGTAAATATAAAGCAATTATTAATACTATTAAAGAAATTCACGCTAAAGGGCAACCAATTCTAATTGGTACTATTTCGGTAGAATCTAATGAGCATTTAAGTGAACTATTAAAAAAGGCTGGCTTAAAACACGAAGTATTAAATGCTAAAAACCATGAAAGAGAAGCTGAAATAATTGCTCATGCTGGTGAAAAGAATGCTATAACTCTTGCAACTAATATGGCTGGTCGTGGTACTGATATTAAACTTGGCGAAGGTGTTAAAGAACTCGGAGGCCTTTGTGTAATTGGAACTGAAAGACATGAGGCGCGGAGAATTGATAACCAACTTCGTGGTCGTTCTGGCCGTCAAGGAGACCCAGGAATGAGCCAATTCTTTGTGTCTTTTGAAGATGATTTGATGAGACGATTTGGTACAGACCGTATCAAAAATATGCTTAAATCTTTAGGTATGGATGATGATATGGCTATCCGTAATAAAACTTTAACTCATAGTATTGAAACTGCTCAAAAACGAGTTGAAGGTAATAACTATGATATAAGAAAAAGTCTTCTTGATTATGATAACGTATTAAATGAACAAAGAGATATCATTTATACCAAGCGAAATGAAATAATTGATTCTGATGATATTCACGAAAAAGTATTAAATAGTTTTAGAAGTGCTATTGTTTCTTTATGTGAGTCTCATATTGCTCCTGAAGGATATTTAACCGAAGAAGATAAAAAAGAAATAACAGAATATGTAAATACTAATTTCTTGAAAAAAGGTAATTTGAAACTAAATAATATTAAAGATTTAAAAGATCAAGAAGTTGTAGATTATGTCTATGATTTAGTAATTAAAGATTATGAAGAAAAAATAAAAGATTTGCCTGTTAAAACCGAATTTGAAAAGGCTATATCCTTACGTATAATTGACTCAAATTGGGTAGAGCATATGAATACTATGGATCATTTAAAAGAAGGAATTGGCTTACGTGGTTATAGTCAAACAAACCCTGTCCAAGCCTATACAATGGAGGGCTTTGATTTATTTGATAAATTATTGGATAAAATTGATCAAGATACGGCAATGTTCTTACTTAGAGCAGAAATAAGACAAAATATTGAAAGAAAGCAAACTTTAAAAGGCGTTGCAAATGATGGTAAAGAAAAAGTTAAAGCAAAACCTATAAAAGTAGAAAAGATAGGCAGAAATGATCCATGTCCATGTGGAAGTGGAAAAAAGTATAAAAACTGTTGTGGTAAATAGTAGGTTTTATAAGGGTTTGCGAGGATTTGATAATCTAAAAAAAGTATAAATTAACCATAAAAACTGAAAATTTTCCTCATTTTTTCCTCGCTTTTTTGAAAAAGAGGAAAATTATTTTTAAAGCTGAGAGGTGCAAATGAGAATAAATTATTCGGATGAAGATGTTGTAAAAGGAGAAAAATATATATTCTTGGCTGGGCCAACGCCAAGAAATAAAGATGCACGTTCATGGAAAGTAGAAGCATGCAATATTTTAGAAAATATCGGTTTTGATGGCATAGTATATGTTCCTGAATACTCTAGTTGGAAACCAAAGGAAAGTTATGTTGATCAAGCAATGTGGGAAAGAATAGCCTTAAGTGAAGCTACCACTATAGTATTTTGGATTCCAAGACATTTACCAGATATGCCAGCATTTACTACTAATGTAGAATTTGGATATTGGTTACAAACTGGAAAAGTAGTATATGGAAGACCTGATAATGCTGAAAAAATTAAATATTTAGATTGGCTTTATGAATTAGATTATGATAA